>JAZRLX010000145.1:0-18084 GCA_045647085.1 Pilosibacter sp. | reverse complement strand
TATATCGGAAGCCATACATGTATTCAGTTATTAGAGCAGGGACATGAGGTTGTCGTATTTGATAATCTTAGCAACTCTTCTGAGGAGTCCTTAAATCGTGTAAGAAAGATTACAGGAAAAGAGATTACATTTTATAAAGCAGATATGCTGGATGCTCCGGCAATCAATGCGATCTTTGATAAAGAGCAGATCGATGCAGTGATTCACTTCGCAGGTTTAAAGGCAGTTGGTGAGTCTGTGGCAAAACCGTTAGAGTATTACCATAACAACATCACAGGTACTCTTGTGCTTTGTGATGCGATGAGAAAACATGGCGTAAAGAAGATGATCTTCAGTTCTTCTGCAACCGTATATGGTGATCCGGCGTTTATTCCGATCACAGAAGCATGTCCGAAGGGCAAATGTACAAACCCGTATGGACAGACAAAGAGCATGTTAGAGGAAATGTTAATGGACATCCAGAAAGCAGATCCGGAGTGGACGATCATCCTTCTTCGTTACTTCAACCCGGTAGGTGCTCACGAGAGTGGTCTGATCGGTGAGGATCCGGCTGGTATCCCGAACAACCTGACACCATATATCACACAGGTAGCTGTTGGTAAACTAAAAGAAGTTGGTGTATTCGGTGATGATTACGATACACCGGATGGTACTGGTGTACGTGACTATATCCATGTTGTTGACCTGGCAAATGGTCATGTAAAAGCATTACAGAAATTTGATGAGACTCCGGCTGTTCATATCTACAATCTTGGTACAGGCCACGGATACAGTGTTCTTGATATGATCAAGGCATTTTCCAAGGCAGTAGGTAAAGAGATTCCGTACTCCATCAAACCGAGACGTCCTGGCGATATTGCGACATGTTACGCAGATCCGGCGAAGGCAAAAGAGGAGCTTGGCTGGGTAGCAGAGCGTGGCATCGATGAGATGTGCGCAGATGGCTGGAGATGGCAGTACCAGAATCCAAACGGATATAGAAATATCTAAAGGAAAGGTATGGAGGATGAACAAAGAAGTAAATCTATACCATATCATGGCTCAGTTTGAAATCGAGACAAAGATTTCCCCGTATGGAACCGGTCACATTAACGGTACTTATTGTGTTGATGTCCCGAAACTTCTGCTCCAGAGGATTAATACAAATGTCTTTAAGAATCCGGAAGCATTAATGAAAAACATTGAAAATGTGACGGAGTTTTTAAAACGGAAGATTCAGGCAGAAGGCGGTGACCCGGCGAGGGAAACCCTAACGGTTATCAAGACCAAAGACGGTAAAAACTATTATATTAATGATGACGAAAGTGCATACCGTATGTACTGTTTCGTAGAGAATACAAAAGTCATCGAGGATGAAAAGACAAATAACGATTTATATCAGGCAGGAAAAGGTTACGGTCATTTCCAGAAAATGCTGAGAGATTTCCCGGTTGATATCTTGCATGAGACAATTCCGGATTTCCATCACACTCCCAAACGTGTACAGGCATTGAAAGATGCAGTCAAAGAAAACCGCGTTAACCGCGCTGAATCCGTGAAAGAAGAGATTCGCTTTGTTCTGGATCACGAATATCTGGCAAATCTAGTGGTAGATGGAATTGCAAAGGGAGAGATTCCGATCCGCGTGACTCACAATGATACAAAGATCAACAATATTTTGTTTGACCGCCTTTCAGGCGAAGCAATCTGTGTGATCGATCTGGATACCGTTATGCCGGGCAGTGTATTATATGATTTCGGCGATGCTCTGAGAATGGGTGCTTCGACAGGTGCAGAGGATGAGGTGGATCTCTCCAAAGTGGAGTTTGACACAGAAGCATTCCGCTATTTTGCGAAAGGTTATCTGGAAGAAATGCAAGAAGAGCTGACATCGAAAGAACTTGAGCTTTTACCGGAATCTGCAGCGCTTCTTACCTACGAATGCGGCATTCGTTTCCTGACAGACTACCTGAACGGAGATACATATTTTAAAGTGAAACGTGAAAACCACAATCTGGATCGTGCCAGAAACCAGTTTAAATTGGTGGTAGACATCATTCGGAAAATGGATCAGTTAAAAGCGATCATATCCGAACTGAAATAAGAAAAACGAAGCTCTTGATGGGCTTCGTTTTTTTTCTGTTATAAAAGCAGGGCATTTGTAACATGAGAGTTTGACCGCTTGAGTTTTTGTTGTTTTGATGATACAGTTGTAACATGGAATATGATTGTTCTAGAAAGCATTTTAGTATCGAATGTGAGGGTGATGAGAGCATATGAGAAAAATTGGAATTATTACAGACAGCCATTCCAGCATTACTCAAGATGAAGCAAAACAGCTTGGTATCTGGGTTCTTCCGATGCCTTTTTATATTGATGGTGAGTGTTATTTAGAAGGTGTCAATCTGACACGAAAGGAATTTTTTGAAAAGTTAGAACAAGGGTCTGCGATCGCGACATCACAGCCGTCTCCGGCTGATGTCTGTGACGTCTGGGACTGGGCGTTGAAGGAGTTTGAGCAGGTTCTGTACATGCCGCTCAGCAGCGGACTTTCCGGTTCTTGTGAAACAGCGATGGCACTCGCAAGAGATGAGCAGTATGAAGGAAAGGTTCTTGTTGTCGATCACGGACAGATCGCAACTCCGCTCCATCAGTTGGTTTTAGATACATTGGAACTGATTGAAAAAGGATATTCTGCCGAGAAGATCAAAGAGATGCTGGAGTCCGGTAAAGACCGCATGATGATCTACATCGGTGTGGAAACGTTGGAATATTTAAAGCGCGGCGGACGTGTGACTCCTGCGGCAGCGGCGATTGGAAGTGTATTAAATATCAAACCGGTGTTGAAACTGGAGACAGGAAAGCTGGATTCCTTTAAGAAATGCCGTGGATTCGGAAAAGCTAAAAAATTGATGATCGAGGCGATGAAAGAAGATATCGAGACCAGATTTTCCGATGCGATGGCAGCAGGTCAGGTTCGCCTTCTTGCAGCATCCAGTGCCAATGAGGAAGAGACTGAGGCGTGGGTGAAAGAGATTGAAGCAGCATTCCCGGGCATGAAGGTGTTCTGTGATCCGTTATCCCTTGGTGTTTCTTGTCATACAGGAGCAGGTGCGCTGGGAATCGGATGTTCTGTATACCCGGAATATTAGATTCTTGTCATTTAATAGCTGCCATGTTACAATAAAATGTAGGGAATTTATTGAGAGGTTTTACAGAAAGGGAAGAAGATTCATGTCAGCACTAAAGAAATTTTTTGCGCCGGTAGACATGACGACCGGTGTACCGTGGCAGAAGATCGCATTGTTTACGATCCCGATGGTGTTGGGAAATATTGCGCAGCAGCTTTACAACACGGTAGACAGTATTGTAGTAGGTAAATTTGTCGGAGACAATGCTCTGGCGGCGGTAGGAAGTGCCAGCCCGATCTTCAACTTGCTTTTGGTTCTTTTTATCGGTATTTCAGTGGGAACCGGTGTTATGGTTTCTCAGTATTTCGGAGCGAAGGACAGAAAACAGCTGTCTCATGCCATTGGATGCAGTATTACACTCACAGCAGTTGCATCGATTGTGATCCTGGTGTTTGGTCTGATTTTCGTCCGTCCGATACTTGAGGTGTTAAATACACCGGCCAGCATTATTGATTGGTGCGACTCTTATCTGACGATCCTGATGATCGGCGGTGCAGGTGTTGCATATTATAACATCTTGAGTGGTATCCTTCGTGGAATGGGTGATTCCTTTTCTGCGTTGATCTATCTCCTGATCGCGACTGTGATCAATATTATTCTGGATCTGTTTTTTGTTGCAGGTCTGGGAATGGGCGTTCCGGGTGTAGCACTGGCAACTGTGATCGCCCAGGCAGTGTCAGCGCTTCTTTGTTTCCGTAAACTTATGAAGATGACAGAAGTGTTTGATATCACACTGGAATATTTAAAACCAACAAAACACCATTCATTTACTATGGTTCGTTTGGGCCTTCCGTCCGGACTTACTCAGATGATCATGTCTCTGGCAATGATCATCGTACAGTCACTCACCAACAGCTTTGGTGAAATGTTCATCGCAGCGAACGTGATCATTATGCGTGTAGATGGTTTTGCTATGATGCCGAATATGTCCTTCGGTAACTCCATGACAACATTTACAGGTCAGAATGTTGGTGCGAAGCAGTATGAACGCGTA
Source organism: Pilosibacter sp. (assembly GCA_045647085.1). GTDB lineage: Bacteria > Bacillota > Clostridia > Lachnospirales > Lachnospiraceae > Pilosibacter. The sequence goes on along the minus strand of JAZRLX010000145.1, from coordinate 13,920 downwards.
GAAAAAGGTGCTGTACAAGGTGCGATCATGGCAGTTGGTGTGGCTACAACCATTACTGCACTGATCTTGATCTTCGGTAAATATCTGATGGGTGTGTTTACAACAACCGAAGAGCTGATCGATCTTAGTGTGCGCATGATGCGCATCCTCGCTCCGGGATATATCGCGGTTGCTGTGTCCCAGAGTTTATCCGGTGTTATGCGTGGTGCAGGCGATACGATGACTCCAATGTGGATCTCTTTGTTTACAACGGTTGCTCTTCGTGTTCCGATCGCGTACGGTATTTCTTATCTGACTAGAACACCGGAGCTTCCGACAGGACGCAGTGAGTGTGTATTTATTTCCTTGTTGTTATCCTGGTGTGCAGGTGCTCTGCTGAACTTCATCGCTTACAAACGTGGCGGATGGAAGAAGAAAGCAGTTCAGTAAAGGAGGAATTTATGGATTATAGAAGATTTGGGAACACCATCGTGGTTCGTATGGATCATGATGATGATATTCAGGAAAATGTAAAACTGATCTCTGAAAAAGAAAATATCAAGCTGGGTCATGTCAATGCTCTCGGAAACTGCAGATATTGCACACTGAACAGCTACGACCAGAATGTAAAACAGTTCTTTCCGAACACCTTTGAAGGACATTATGAGATCGCACATCTTAACGGAACCATCAACACACAGGATGGCAAACATTACAGCCATTTACATATCGTGATCGGCGACATGGAAGGACACGCTTACGGCGGTCACCTCAGCAAGGCGATCGTCGGAACAACACTGGAAATGTTCATTCACATCGTAGATGGTGTAGTGGACCGTGTGAACAGTGGTGAACCGGGCGGTAATGTTTTAAAATTTGAAGATTAATGCTTGAAATAATGCGCTGCAGACAGAATCGGACTTCGGGTCCTTCGGTCTGCAGCGTTTGTCGTTTTTTCTTTATTTTGTAAGGAATTTCGAGGTGTTTTTGTTGGCTTTTTTGTGTCGGGAATTCTTGACAATACCGAGGGTTTACGTTATAATACGTTGATGTTATTATAAAGGGGAATTAGACCCTCCGTAATCGGAATTTAAAGTAAGAAAGGTAAGGCGTCATGGCAGATAAAAAACACATTTTGACCTATGAAGGACTTAAAAAATATGAAGATGAGCTTCAGGATTTAAAAGTAAACCGTCGTAGAGAAATCGCGCAGAAGATCAAAGAAGCGAGAGAGCAGGGCGACCTCTCCGAGAACGCTGAGTACGATGCAGCGAAAGATGAGCAGAGAGATATCGAGCTTCGTATCGAAGAGCTTGAGAAACTCTTAAAGAATGCAGAAGTTGTTGTTGAAGATGAAGTAAACCTTGACAAGATCAACATTGGTTGTGTTGTAAAGGTATATGATAAAGAGTTTGAAGAGGAGATGGAGTTCCAGATCGTTGGTTCCACAGAGGCTAACAGCTTACAGAACAAGATTTCCAATGAGTCCCCGGTTGGTCATGCACTGATGGGTAAAAAAGTTGGCGACATCGTAGAGGTTGAAACTCAGGCAGGTGTGATCGAGTACGAGGTTCTCGACATCAAGAGAGCAGACTAAGAAACCATAAACGCAGCTGTGAAGGATTCGGATCAGCTGCAACTTACATTATAAGGAGAAAGAAAAGTGGCAGAGCAGGCAAATCAGAAGAATGGCCAGCAGCCGGAGCAGGACCTTAACCAGCTGTTAAAGGTACGCCGCGAGAAACTGGCTGAATTACAGGCTAACGGCAAAGATCCGTTCGTTATTACAAAGTACGACCAGACTGCACACAGTGCAGATATCAGAGAGAATTACGCAGAGTTAGAGGGCAAAGAGGTATCCATCGCAGGACGTATGATGTCCAAGCGTGTTATGGGTAAAGCTTCCTTCTGCGGTATTCAGGACTTAAAGGGCAACATGCAGTGCTACGTTGCAAGAGATGACATCGGCGAGGATGCATACAAAGATTTCAAGAAGATGGATATTGGTGATATCGTAGGTATCAAAGGTATCGTTTTCACAACAAAGACAGGCGAGATCTCCATCCATGCTCATGAAGTGACAATGTTATCCAAGTCCCTCCAGATCCTTCCGGAGAAATACCATGGTTTAACAAACACAGATATGCGTTACCGTCAGAGATACGTTGACCTTATCATGAACGCAGATGTAAAAGATACTTTCATCAAACGTTCCAAGATCATCTCTGCGATCCGCAGATACTTAGATACACAGGGCTTCATCGAGGTTGAGACTCCGATGCTCGTTGCTAATGCAGGTGGTGCAGCAGCAAGACCGTTCGAGACACACTTCAACGCTCTTGATGAGGACTTAAAGCTTCGTATTTCCTTAGAGCTTTACTTAAAGAGACTGATCGTAGGCGGCTTAGAGCGCGTGTACGAGATCGGCCGTGTATTCCGTAACGAAGGTCTTGATACAAGACACAATCCGGAATTCACTCTTATGGAGCTCTACCAGGCATATACAGATTACCACGGTATGATGGATCTCACAGAGAACCTCTACCGTCACGTTGCTCAGGAAGTTCTTGGCACAACAAAGATCGTGTTCAACGGTATCGAGATGGATCTCGGCCAGCCGTTCGAGCGTATCACAATGTTAGATGCTGTTAAGAAGTACTCCGGTGTAGATTTCAACGAGATCCACACTCTGGAAGAGGCAAGAGCAATTGCAAAAGAGAAACACGTTGAGTTCGAAGAGAGACACTCCAAGGGCGAGATCCTGAACCTCTTCTTCGAGGAGTTCGTAGAGGAGCATCTGGTACAGCCGACATTCGTTATGGACCATCCGATCGAGATTTCTCCGCTTACAAAGAAGAAACCGGAAGATCCGAACTACGTAGAGCGTTTCGAGTTCTTCATGAACGGTTGGGAGATGGCAAATGCTTACTCCGAGCTGAACGATCCGATCGACCAGAGAGAGCGTTTCAAAGAGCAGGAGAAACAGCTTGCTCAGGGTAACGACGAAGCGAACACAACAGATGAAGATTTCATGTACGCACTTGAGCTTGGTATGGCACCGACAGGCGGTATCGGTTTCGGTATCGACCGTATGTGCATGCTGTTAACAGACTCCCAGGCAATCCGTGACGTATTACTCTTCCCGACAATGAAGAGCCTCGATGGTGGTAAGAAAGCTGAAAAGAAAGCTGCAGCTCCGGCAGCTGTTGAAGCAGCTCTGGTTGTAGAGGAAGCTCTGGTAGTTGAAGAGGTTATCGACTTCTCCAACGTTACAATCGAGCCGTTATTCGCTGACTGTGTTGACTTCGAGACATTCTCCAAGTCCGACTTCCGTGCAGTAAAAGTTAAAGCTTGTGAAGCTGTTAAGAAGTCCAAAAAGCTCCTTCAGTTCACTTTAGACGACGGAACAGGCACAGATCGTACAATTTTAAGCGGTATTCACGCATTCTACGAGCCGGAAGAGCTGATCGGTAAGACTCTTATCGCTATCACAAACCTTCCGCCGAGAGCAATGATGGGCATCGAATCCTGCGGTATGCTTATGAGCGCGATCCACACAGTAGAGGGTGAAGAGAGACTCAACCTCCTTATGGTTGACAACAAGATCCCGGCTGGTGCGAAGTTATACTAATTGAAATAATTAGAATTCAAAAGGACATTTTCTGACAATGATCAGAAGATGTCCTTTTTGTATTATGGAGAATAATTTTCAGATATTATTTGCCGGATATTGACATTATACAATAATATGATATAATTTAAATATCAGTAATCGTTACTATTATTGCTGTTAGGGGTTAAAGGGGGCATTATATGAAGCATTTATCAATGGACGTTAGAGTTCCGATCGAATTGGATAATCCGTCGATCTGCAGAGACGAGGAACTCTGTATCAAATGTGGTCAGTGTCGTGATGTATGTAGAGATTATATCGGAGTTCACGGCACATATCGTCTTGAGGATACTGGGAATGTAGCTGTTTGTATCAACTGCGGCCAGTGTGCAAATGTATGCCCGGTATCCAGTATTACAGAAAAATATGAATATCCGGATGTGAAAAAAGCGACATTGGATCCGGATTCTATCGTGATCTTTAATACTTCTCCGTCTGTTCGAATCGCACTTGGCGAGGAATTTGGAATGCAGGACGGAAGTTTTGTTGAGGGTAAGATGGTTGCTCTTCTTCGTAAACTGGGTGGAAAGTATATTCTGGATACGAATTTTTCCGCAGATTTGACGATTGTTGAAGAGGCCAGTGAACTGATCGAGCGTGTGACAAAAGGAACAGCTCCGCTTCCGCAGTTTACAAGCTGTTGTCCGGCCTGGGTAAAATATGCGGAGACCTATCATCCGGATATGCTCCCGCATGTCTCTTCTGCGAAGAGCCCGATCGGAATGCAGGGCCCAACAGTGAAAACATACTTTGCGAAGAAGATGGGAATTGATCCGACAAAGATCGTAAACGTAGCGGTGACTCCGTGTACTGCTAAGAAATTTGAGATCCGCAGAGAAGAGATGAACGCCGCTTCCAAGTATCTTGGAATTGAAGGAATGCGTGATATGGATTATGTGATCACAACAAGAGAACTTGCGAAATGGGCGAAAGAAGAAAATATTGATTTTGAAGCGTTGGAAGATTCTGCTTTTGATCCGCTGATGGGTGAAGCATCAGGAGCCGGAGTGATCTTCGGAAATACCGGCGGAGTTATGGAAGCAGCGTTAAGAACTGCATACGAATATATTACAGGAAATCCTGCACCGGCAGATTTTTATCAGCTGCAGCCGGTGAGAGGGATGGAGTCTGTTAAGGAAGCAGAAGTGCAGATCGGTGACTTAAAACTGAAAGCCGCTGTAATCTACGGAACAAAAGCTGCTTCTGAGTTTATTGAAAAATGGAAAAATGGTCAGTCCGGTTATGCGTTTGTTGAAGTGATGACATGTCCGGGTGGATGTATCGGCGGCGGCGGACAGCCAAAGGGAACATTGGAAAAAGGCGATGAGCTGAGAAAGAAACGAATCGCAGGACTTTACAAACGAGATGGTGAGATGGAAAACAGAAAGAGCCATGACAATCGTGAGATTCAGACCTTATATAAAGAATTCTACGGAGAACCGTTGAGTGAGTTGGCAGAAAAGATGTTACATACCATTTATACAGATAGAAGTAATGATTTGGGAGGAAATAAGATGAGCAAATATCGTTGTACAATTTGTGGATATATTCATGAAGGCGAGTTAACAGAGGATTTCAAGTGCCCGCTTTGCAAACAGCCGGCATCCGTATTCGAAAAGATCGAAGAGAAGAAAGAAGAGCCGACCAATAAATATGCAGGTACAAAGACAGAGAAGAACCTGATGGAAGCATTTGCAGGCGAGTCTCAGGCGAGAAATAAATATACATATTTTGCAAATATCGCACTGCGTGAAGGATATGAGCAGTTAGCAGAGATTTTCTTAAAGACTGCAAGAAATGAGCAGGAGCACGCAAGACTTTGGTTCCAGGAGCTCGGTCACCTCGGAAATACAGCTCAGAACCTTGCAGCGGCTGCAGCAGGCGAAAATTATGAGTGGACTGATATGTACGACAGAATGGCAAAAGACGCAGAGGAAGAAGGTTTCCCGGAGCTGGCTGAAACATTCCGTAAAGTTGGTGCGATCGAGAAAGCTCACGAAGAGCGTTACCTTGCTTTATTAAAGAATGTTGAGATGCAGCAGGTATTTGAGAAGAGCGAAGAAGTTATGTGGGAATGTCGTGTTTGCGGACACCTTGTGATCGGTAAGAAGGCACCGGAAGTTTGTCCGGTATGTAAATTCTCTCAGAGCTACTTTGAAGTAAGAAGTGAAAACTACTAATATCATGTAAATATCAACGATCAGTCGGAGTCCTCAAAGGACTCCGATTTGATGTGCGTTAAGAACTTTTATAAAAGGAGAGGTGTTTGCAATGGATTATAAATGCTGTATTTTTGACCTGGATGGGACATTGGTCAACTCGATTCACGCACTTACTTATTGTACAAACCGGGCATTGGAGCGCTGTGGAGTGGAACAAAAGGTGAGTGAAGAGCAGATGATGAAAATTATCGGAGATGGTTACAAGACTCAGATGCGCCGTTCTCTGATCGCATGTGGAGATACAGAGCTGACTCATTATGAGGAAATTCTCCCGATTTACATGGAAGTGTTTGCGGAGCATTGTTTATATGAAATGCATGCGTACAAGGGGATTCCGGAGCTTTTAGAGTATGTGAAGGAACTTGGGATGAAGATTGCAGTTGTATCCAATAAACCTCACGCACAGGCTGTAGATACGACAGAGTATGTGTTTGGAAAAGGATATTTTGATGTGATCATCGGAGAGAAAGAGGGGATTCCGAAAAAGCCGGATCCGGCCATGGCATTAAAGGCAGCGGAAGAATTTGGCGTGCGACCGGAGGAATGTGTATATTTTGGCGATACCAATACAGATATGCAGACCGGAAAGGCAGCCGGTATGACTACAGTGGGCGTCCTTTGGGGATTCCGCGGACGAGAAGAACTGGAACAGTATGAGCCGGATCACTTGATCGAGGAAGCGGAGGAAATCCACCCGATTTTCTTGCAACCATAATAAATAGATGCTATAATTAAAAGATGGAAATAGGGAATCATAAAATAGCAAAGGAGAATAATTATGAGTGGTCATATTAATGCAAAAAAAGGCGAAATCGCTGAAAGAATTCTGTTGCCGGGTGATCCGCTTCGCGCGAAATATATTGCAGAACATTACTTAGAGAATGCAGTTTGTTTTAATGAAGTACGTGGCATGTACGGTTTCACAGGTACATATAAAGGAATTCCGGTATCCGTTATGGGTACAGGCATGGGTGTTCCGTCCATTTCCATTTATGCTCGTGAGCTTATGGAAGAGTACGATGTAAAGACATTGATCCGTATCGGTACAGGCGGAAGTTACGATGAGGGATTAAACGTTGGTGATCTTGTAATTTCCCAGGGCTGCTGCTATACATCTTCCATTATGGAGTATGCAAACTTAGCAGGTACATATTCTGCAGTAGCTGATTTTGAGCTGGTTTACCATGCAAACAGAATTGCAAAAGAAATGGGAATTTCTGCACAGGTTGGTCTGACTGTTTGTAACGATCTCTTATACTTCGACAACAAGCCGGAGATTGCAAAACAGTGGAACAAATACGGTGTCATCGGTTCTGAGCAGGAAGCACTTGGCCTTTATGCACTCGCTTCCCAGTTCCGCAGAAAAGCAGTTATGATCATGAGTGTTGTTGCAAACATCTTCAAGCCGGAACAGAAAGAACTTTCCAAGGAAGCAAGAGAGAAAGAACTTCACAATATGATCACACTTGCACTCGAAACAGCGATTGCAGAGTAAGTAATTCGATAAATATACGATGGAGCAGTGTAGATCGAAAGATGTATTCTGCTCCTTCTGACATAAAAAGGAAGCTGTATGGTAAATTTGCTGAAGGGAATTGTTGTTGGACTTGGCGGTGTTGCGCCTGGGCTCAGCGGCAGTGTTCTGTTAATCATTTTTGGCCTGTATCAACGAGTGTTAGATGCACTGGGAACGTTATTTGTTGATGTGAAAAAGAAAGTGAGTTTTTTGCTGCCGATTGTATGTGGAATGGGAATCGGAGTGCTGCTGTTCAGCAGGGTTTTAAACTTCTTTTTAAATCAGTATGAAATTCCGACTCGTTTTTGTTTTCTTGGACTTATTTTGGGAACGGTCCCTTTGTTTTACAGGGAAGTCAGAAAACAAGGTTTTTCTGTGAAGTATTATATTGTGATCGTTCTGGCAGTGATAGTGGGAACGTGGATCTTTACGTTAAATCCCAATGCGTTTCCACAAATTGATGAGCCGACGCTTGCGCAGTCTATCGTTTTGGGAGTGGCAGTAGCAGCGACGGCGATCATTCCGGGAGTGGATCCGGCGGTATTGCTTTCCAGTCTTGGTTTTTATGAAATGTACGTACGCTCACTGGCTGAGGTAGATCTTCAGGTTTTGATCCCGATGGTGATTGGACTTGGTATTGGTGCGATTGGAATTTCCTTTGGAATGAGTATGCTGTTCAAGCATTTTTATACAATGACATTTTCTGTCATTTTTGGTATCTTTTTGTCGATGATCCCCAACATGCTCAATGAAAGATGTGTGCTGGGAATGGATGTTCAATCTGTAATCTCAATCCTTGTTATGACGATTGGATTTTTTGTGTCCTATTATCTGGGAGGCTTGGAAAAGAACACGAATGTTGAAGTGGAACAGAAGAAAGGATCAGTATGATAAAATTGATTGGAGTATATGATTATACGGTTGTTTTAACCTATTTGAGTTTATTCTCAGCATTGTTCGGAATGACGCAGGCAGCTCATGGGAAATATTCAGTTGCGGTTTGCTGTATTTTATTTTCCGGTTTCTGCGATGCGTTTGACGGAGCAGTAGCCCGTACGAAAAAAGATCGTACCGAAGTGGAAAAGAACTTCGGAATCCAGGTAGACTCTCTGGTTGATGCGATCAGTTTTGGTGTAGCACCTGCGTATTTATGCTATTGTATGGGTGTAAATGGAATGATCGGACAGTTTATCTTATTCTGTTTTTGTCTGTGCGGTGTGATCCGTCTGGCATTTTTTAATGTGCTTGAAATGAATCGCCAGAAGACAGAAGAGGGGTGTACAAAGTCTTATCGTGGCCTTCCGATCACATCTTCATCGATCATTCTCCCGATCGCATATTGTCTGCGCTATATTCTGAGTCCGTTTCCGTTTGTAGTGGCACTGCATGTGGTAATGGGAACGATGGCGTTCTTATTTGTACTGGATTTTTCTGTACCGAAATATGATTTTAAGAGAATTCTTGTTAAGTTAAAATTGATCGAAGGATAAAGAAAAACTCCCGACTGGCGATGAACCGGTCAGGAGTTTTTTTATGGGGATCTTAATTTTCAAAAAATGCAACAGCGACAGCGCCCGGACCGGCATGAGTACCGATGGTGCATCCGATAGTGCTGATCGGAAGAGTTTCGGTATGAGAAGACCAGATTTCAGAACTGTCTTCGATATATTTCTGGAGTAAGCGGTCGGAAAGTCCACTATATGCCAATGCAAATGGTTTGTCAAAATTGATGCCGCCGCAATTTGTGATCAGCTCGCGAAGAAGGTTATTTCCTTTTTTAGAACCTCTTGCCTTGCCTACAAGGGATACTTCTCCATTTTCAATAGCGATAACCGGTTTGATGGATAAGAGATTTCCGGCAAAAGCAACAGCTGCAGAAATACGACCGCCCTTTTTCAGATATTCCAGCGTATCTAAAAGAGCCAGTACACGTACGTGTTTCTTCTGGATATCAAGTTCAGCAGCAATTTCGGCAGCGGAAAGCCCCTGATCACGCAGTTTTAATCCCAGCTGGATCAGAATACGTTCGCCAACGCAGACGCTTTCGCTGTCTACAACAAAAACCTTGTCTTCAAAACCATCTAATGCGATCATAGCACTCTGGTATGTACCGGATAATTTGCCGGACAGAGTGATGACAACTGCGGTATCTCCCTCCTCAACCACTTTCTGATATGCAGAGATAAACATTCCCGGATTAATCTGGCTTGTTGTCGGGATCTCATCGCTTTCAATTAATTTTTCGTAAAATTCCTTATGTGTAAGGTCAATAGAATCAGAATACTCTGTTTCTCCGAAGATAACCTTCAGTGGAAGATGAATGAGACCGAGAGCTTCTGCCTCTGCAGGAATGATGTCTGCAGCGGAATCAATGATAAAACGAACTGCCATAATAATGTCCTTTCTTTTTGTAAATGATATATCCTATGAAAAACTAAATATTTGATAGTCAAACTATTTGAGATTATAACTAAAACAACTTGAATTGTCAAGAGTCATACGATACAATAGAAAAAGATTGATTGGAAGGTGATAGAACGATGAAATACGATGCGATCATGTTTGACTTAGACGGTACGTTGCTGCCGATGGATAATGATATATTTGTAAAAGGATACTTGTCTTTGCTTGCCAATGTTGCGGCAAAAGCAGGAGGATATGACAATAATATCTTTTTGAAAGGAATGTGGAAGGGCGTTGCGGCGATGACACGCAATGACGGAAGATGCAAAAACGAAGAAGTTTTCTGGAAAACAGTTGCAGAAGTCCTTGGTGAAGGGATTTACGAACATGTTGCCGTGTTTGATGATTTTTATTCCGGAGAATTTCATCAGGCGAAGCAGTTTACTGATGCCAATCCATTGGTGAGACAGGCGCTTGCTCTGGCCAAAGAAAAGGCTCACAAGGTAATCCTTGCGACGAATCCACTCTTCCCAACAGTGGCAGTCCACTCCAGAATGAGCTGGGTGGGAATGAAACCGGAAGAGTTTGACTGGATCACAGACTACGCAAATTCGACAACATGTAAACCGAACCCGGAATATTACAAAGAAATCTGCGCCAGATTTGAACTGGATCCGGCGAAGTGTCTGATGATCGGAAATAATGCCCAGGAGGATATGGAAGCGGCTGCAGCAGCAGGTATCAAAGGATTTTTAGTAAAAGACTGTTTGATCTGTGAGGGAGAGCTTCCGGATTGTCCGCAGGGAACATTCGAGGACATGGTTCAATTTCTTGCAGAACTATAACGAAAGATAAATAAGATCACGGAGGAAAATGAAATGGAAAACAATTATCAGGAGTACGTAACATTTGAGATCACCACAAAAGACGGTACAAAAGTGGAGATGGCTGTCGTAGACGAGTTCGATTTTGAAAAAGAGCATTATGTAGTAGGCGCGATCATTGAGGGTGATACGATCAATGATGACGGCAGATACATTTATCGCAGTGTAATGAACGGAGAGGATTTTACAGTCGAGAAGATCAAAAGAGAGTTCGACTATAGAAGAGTTGCAGAAGCGTACATGAGCATGGAAGATGACTGCGAAGAAGATGAGGAGTAATCACTTCAAATAAATAGAATATGGACAAAAATTAAGAGCTATTCGATTTTCTTTTTTCTCAATCGAATAGCTCTTTTAATGATATTCTAGAAGTTTCACTATATAACCTCTCTTTCTGTTATTTCGTTTTCAGCTTAACTATGGGCCTCTGCCTTTCATAAGAAATCTCCTCCTTATATTCACTTTTTATGAACTCATTTAGAGATTTATTTGTGTTGGGTTTTGACTTATTAAGCCATTGGACTTTCCTCCTGTTTTAGAAGTTGTCTCTTCTTTTGTTGTCTTTATTGTACAACATGTAAACGGATTTGTCAACATATATTTTGAAAATAATTATAATAAATTTAAATTGTCTAAATATATATAAATAATTATAAAAATATCTGCTTTTCAAAAGTTTCGGAATTTGGTATAATTAGTAAAAGATTACCTGATGAATGTAGTTTGAACAGAAGGATGAGGAAGTACTATGATTGATCTGATCAGCGATACGATAACAATGCCATCAAGCGAGATGATGGAGCAGATATGGAGTGCCAAGCTCGGTGATGCGGGCCGATTGGACAGCAACGGCCGAGGAGAAGATTTGACGACAAACGAGCTGGAGGATCTGGCAGCAAAGATTACGGGAAAAGAAGCAGCGCTGTTTTGTCCGACAGGAACGATGGCGAATGTTACGGCTCTTTTGGCATATTGCAGACCGGGCGATAAAGTTTTGATCGAAGAGCGCCAGCATATCTTAAAGATTGAAAAGGTATGTTTTCTTGAAGAAGGTTTTCGTATGATCCCGGTTACCTATAGGCTGGGAGAGGATGGAAGCCCGGATTTCGGATTTTTTGAGAAAGCATTAGATACAGAAGAGATTCGATTGGTCACTCTTGAGAACACACACAATTTTTCGGGCGGTACCTGCATGAGTCTGGAGGCGATGAAACAGATTCGCAGCATGACAGCAGAGCGGGGAATCCCGATCCATATGGATGGTGCGAGAATCTTTAATGCGTCCCTGACACTCGGCGTTGATGTGAAGGAGCTCTGTGATCAAGTGGATTCTGTGATGTTCTGCATTTCCAAGGGACTTGGAGCACCGATCGGTTCGTTGTTATGTGGTCCGAAATCTCTGATCGATAAAGCGGGAGAATGGAGATCCATGCTTGGCGGTACGATGCGTGAATCCGGTGTTGCAGCTGCTTGCGGAATTTATGCATTGGAACATAATGTGGAGAGGATGCGAGAAGATCATTCGAATGCAGCATTGATGGCATCGTTGCTCAAGGATATGCAGTTATTGAAAGCGGATCCGGCTCCGCAGAGTAATATTTTATTGTTCAATCTGGAGAGAGCAGGGATTACCAGCCGTGAATTTAATGAACGCCTGAAAGAGAAAGGGGTTCGCTGTTATCTGGTATCGGAGACGGTGGCCAGAATGGTATTCCATCTTGGAATTACTGAGGAAGACACACGGGCAGCAGCTGAGATTGTGATGGAGATTGACAGGGAACTGATGCTGGAAAGAGGAGAGAAGAGGTGATTTTTATGAATATGCAGCATGCAAAGTTATTGGAAGCGATGACTCATTTTGACCGGGGGGCAACCGGCCGAATCCAGCATTTTTATAAGGTTCACAATCTGGCAGCAACGATTGGCATGCTGGAAGGGCTGGACGAAGAAACTCAGTTTATATTGGAAACTGCGGCCATCGTTCATGATATCGGAATCAAGCCAAGTAAGGAGAAATACGGTTCTAGTATTGGAATGTATCAGGAACTGGAAGGTCCGGGAGAAGCAGAGCAGATGATGCATGCACTTGGCGGCTATTCTGATTCACAGATCGAGCGCGTAAAATATCTGGTTGGACATCATCACACATATGATTGTATTGATGGTGTTGATTATCAGATTCTGGTGGAGGCAGATTTTCTCGTTAACCTTCATGAAAGTGGTTCAAAATATGGATCCGCACCTGAAATTGAAAAACGTATCTTTAAGACAGAAGCAGGAATTCGGATCTTACGAGATATGTTCGCTGAACAATATGTGACAAATTTCAGATAAAAACTTGTGAAGGAGCCTTTTTCTTGTTACAATAATAGAGTGAATTAATGTTATGATCCAGGGGGTATTTATGGATAAGTTAGAGCGTTATTTATTGGAGTATACGGATATCCATCCGAGATGGCTGGATGAATCTCGTCTGATTTATGTCAGCTCACGTGCTGGTTCTCCGCAGATGTGGGAAGTGAATCTGGAAACAGGTGAAAACAAGCAGCGTACTTTCTTTAATAGTAAAGTGTGCAGCACAATTCCGTACAGAGCAGGTAAAAAGATCTTATTTACATTGGATACAAACGGAAGCGAAAATGAGCAGCCGTTTTTAATCGGTTACGATGAAGAAGATCCGGTAAATCTGATCGATCGCCCGAAGGTACTTCATCGTATGGCTGGTTTCATTGACGATGGTAAAAAGCTGGTTTACATGTGCAATGCGCGTGATAAGAGATTCCATGATGTATGTATTTATGATCTGGAAACCAAAGAAGAGCGCATCGTAGTGGAGAATGAGACATACATGTGCATTTCCCCGAGCCTTTCTCCGGATGGAAAGAAACTCTGCTATATTGCAGACGGCGGTTTTGCAAATCACAGAATCTGGATGATGGATCTTGAAACAGGCAAGACTTCTCCGATCCCGGAAGATGCTCGTGCATCCAGAGAGTTAAATCCGGCATGGAAGAAAGATGGTTCCGGACTGTTCCTGATCACAGATCGTGACAGAGATAAGAGCCATGTTGCATATTATGATTTTGCAACAAAAGAATTAACTTCCGTATATCAGTCTGACTATGAGTGTACATATGCTGCATTAAGCTATGACAATAAGTACCTGGCAGTAACTGAGAACCAGGATGGTTATGTAAAAATTGTGATCTTAAATACAGAGGACTTCAGTGTGGCAGCAGTTCC
>JAZRLX010000144.1:0-7399 GCA_045647085.1 Pilosibacter sp. | reverse complement strand
CATGGATGTCAGCCAGCGATACGGGAGCGGCTGCATGCCTCCGGTACCCAGTAAACAAATATCTAACATGAAAATGACCTCTTTTCTTATATTTCAATACTATTCCAGTTTGAATCATAACATAATCTCTCAGTAATATGCAATAGAGGGAACAGCAATTTCTGATTTTTCGCTGTTCCCTCACATTCGTTTGATTATGAATTTGTTTAGATCAATTCTGTCTGCTCTTCCACATCGACCGGAATCTTGAACTGACCGATCATTTCATCATAGCAAGATTCGCAAATATCAAAATGATGAACCTCTCCGTCTTTCTCAGAAAAGTAGTCCCATGCGTGGTTGACCAGAACGGCTCCTTCACGGACGATCCCATCTTTGACTGCCAGACTTTTTCCGCATTGGTTGCAGACAATGGATTTCAACTGTCCGTTTTTCCCATATTTTCTCATCTTATCCTCACCTTTCGCCTCTTGTATTTGCCCCATGGTTCCCAGGGGTGTCCACTGCTCTTACATTATAGCGGAAATGTGACGATTTTTAAGTGGGAATGGTTGGGAGACCGTGCACCCACATGATCAGGGCATCTTCAGTCGGATTGTGGTAGTAGTTTTTGCGAACGGCTTCTTCCGCAAAACCGTATGCATTGTAAAGACCGATGGCAGGTTCATTTCCGGCGCGGACTTCCAGTGTCAGATCTGTAATCTGGTTTTTCATAGCTTCTTCCATCATCACATCCATAAGTTTTCTGGAATAGCCGTGACCGCGCTGCTCCGGATGAACTGCAATACGCATCAGTTCTCCTTCACCTGCAATGAATCGGAAATTAATATAGCCGAGGATCGTTTCTCCCTCCAGCACCCAGACTTCATCCCAGCTGCTGTCTACAAGGTCGCGAACCATTTTTTCCGACCATGCATCCGTAAAACATTGTTTTTCTAATTCAGAAAGAACTTCCACATCTTCTATTGTCATTTTTCTCAGTGTTATTTCCATACCTTCCTCGCATTTCACATTTGAAAATATCCCATCAGCTTCTCTTGCCGACGGGATATTCTTCTTGTTTTTATTTTGCTGCTTCACGCTCTTCACGCTCACGCTCTGCCTGAGATTTTCTCAAATAATCCGGACCATGCTCTGCTGCCGTTTCTGTCTTGCCTTCTGCAAAATACACCGCACCCAGTGCTGCAACAGAAGCCGCACGCTGACGATTCATGTGTGCCGGTGCGAAATCAAACGGTACGGTCATCTGTTCGCGGATCTTATTTTCATGAACCGGAACACCGTCACCCAAGAAGATCACGCGCTCGCCCATAGCATTTAACTTCTCGATCAGTTCTCCCATATCCATGGCATCCTGCTCCATCAATACTTCGAACTCCTGCTCAAAGCGATAGATTCCTGTGTAGACCTGGTTTCTTCTTGCATCCATGATCGGGCAGATCAGACCTTTGGCACCATACAGATTGTAAGCAGTTCCGTCCAGAGTCGGAACGTGGATCAACGGTTTGCCCAGAGCCAGACCAAGTCCTTTTGCTGTTGCGGAACCGATACGGAGGCCAGTAAAGGAACCCGGACCACCGGATACAGCGATGGCGTCGATGGTGGAAAGGTCGATTCCAAATAAACTCACCATGGAATCGATCATCGGAAGCAATGTCTGGGAATGAGTCATCTTAAAATTTGCTGTGTATTCTGCCAGAGTCACACCATCTTCTACGATGGCCACAGAGGCTACTAAAGAGGAGCTTTCAATTGCTAAAATACGCATCTTATATTTCCTCCACGGTTATTTTTCTATAGTCGAATCCCTTCTGGAGATCCTTTTCAATGGTTACGGAAGTCATGTGGTCCGGAAGGATCTCTTCGATCAGATTAGACCACTCGATCAGGCAAACGCCTTCTCCGAAGAAATAATCTTCATATCCCACTTCGTCCATTTCACTGATATCGCCGATACGATATACATCAAAATGATACAACGGAAGTCTTCCGTCATGATATTCCTGCACAATGGTAAAGGTCGGGCTGTTGACCGGCTCTGTGATCGAAAGGCCGTCTGCGAATCCCTGGGTGAAAACTGTTTTTCCAACACCAAGATCTCCGTTCAGGCAGATCACATCGCCCGGTTTTGCTGCTTCACCGAGACTTTTTCCGAGTGCATATGTTTCTTCTGGGCAAAAGCTTTCTTTTATCATGCGAATGCTTTCAATCCTTTCGTTTTTGTTTCCGGAAGCTGTTTCTTCACCATGTCTACCAGTTCCTGTTCTCTTCCCTGAATACTTTCATTCGGGATCAGATAGCCGCGTCCATAGCCCATATCCATGATGAACATAGATTTAATGCGGACAAAACGCTTGATACGAGCCCATTCAAAATCACCACAGTGACCTGCCTGCTCGATATAGATGTGGTTGTGTGCCAGCTTGATGGTTACCGGTGTTGAGAAACCGATGGTTTTTGCCTGCTTCTTTGTGCTGTTCCAGAGTAAATACGGCTGAAGCACCGGGAAGATCAGGATACAGAATGTCATCAGTAATTTCTGATGCCATACGGACTGCTCCATATTCCAGGTCGCGAACAGGATCACGATCCATGCAAGTGTGAACACTACGCTGAAGATCAGCTTTCCTCCGTTGTAAGAATTGTACATGGAGTATGTGAACAGATGCTGATCTGTCATGGTCACCTTGATCTCCATACCTTCAGAAGTCTCCATGGCTTCTCTCAGCTTTTTCGTTTCCATTGGGTCTTTATTGATACTCATTTGTTCTTATCACCTCTTCTATTCTATCTTCATGGTTAAAGAGATACGTTTTTTCGCAGGATCCACGCCGAGAACCTTCACCTCGACAACATCTCCCACGCTTACTGCTTCAAGCGGATGCTTGATAAATTTTCTGGATATCTCAGAAATGTGTACCAGTCCGTCCTGGTGAACACCGATATCCACAAATGCACCAAAATCGATGACATTGCGGACGGTTCCTTTCAGGATCATGCCCGGTTTCAGATCTTTCATATCCAGTACATCGGTTCTCAGGATTGGTTTTGGCATCTCTTCACGCGGATCACGAGCCGGTTTTTCCAGTTCTTTCAGGATATCACTGAGTGTTTCTACACCAATTCCCAACTCTTTCGCCAGCTTTTTGATATCTCCTGCTTTCTTTGCAATGCCTTTCATCTCTTCTGTTCCGATGGATTCCGACTCTAAACCCAGGC
The DNA here is from genome assembly GCA_045647085.1 of Pilosibacter sp. Lineage (GTDB taxonomy): Bacteria > Bacillota > Clostridia > Lachnospirales > Lachnospiraceae > Pilosibacter. The sequence continues at coordinate 4,180 of JAZRLX010000144.1, read as the reverse complement.
GTTTTAATACCTGTTTCGCTGCTTCGTAGCTCTCTGGATGAACGCTGGTCGCATCCAGCGGATTGCTGCCGTTGGCAATTCGCATAAATCCGGCACACTGTTCAAATGCCTTCGGTCCCAGTTTCGCAACTTTCAAAAGCTGCTTACGATCCTGAAAGGCACCATGTTCCTCACGGTATGCCACGATATTTTTTGCGATGGTCTTAGAGATACCGGAAATGTATTCCAAAAGTGATGCGGAGGCTGTATTGAGATCCACACCTACTTTATTTACACAATCCTCGACTACATTTCCCAAAGCTTCACTCAAATGCTTCTGGTTCATGTCATGCTGATACTGGCCGACACCGATGGATTTCGGATCGATCTTTACAAGTTCCGCCAACGGATCCTGCAGTCTTCTTGCAATGGAGACCGCACTTCTCTGGCCTACATCGAAGTTCGGAAACTCTTCTGTCGCCAATTTGCTTGCGGAATATACAGAAGCACCTGCTTCATTTACGATAATATACTGCACACGATCTGGAATCTCCTTTAAAAATTCCGCAATGATCTGTTCTGATTCACGGGATGCTGTTCCGTTTCCTACAGAGATCAGAGAAATCTGATGTTTATCGATCAGTTTCTTTAATACCTTCTTTGCATCTGCCACTTTGTTCTGCGGAGCTGTCGGATAAATAACGACGGTATCCAGAACTTTTCCTGTCGAATCAACGACCGCAAGTTTGCATCCGGTACGGAACGCCGGGTCCCAGCCAAGAACTACACGACCGGAGATCGGAGGCTGCATCAAAAGCTGTTCCAGATTCTTTCCAAACACTTTGATCGCACCATCTTCTGCTTTTTCCGTCAGTTCATTACGTACTTCGCGCTCAATGGCCGGAGCGATCAAACGGTTATAACTGTCTGCGATCACATCTTTTAATATCGGTGTTGTGATCGGATTGTCGCGGATCACTACCTGCTTTTCCAGATACATCTGTATCTTTTCGCTCGGTGCTCCGATCTTGACGGTAAGGATCTTCTCCTTTTCGCCTCGATTCAGTGCCAGTACACGATGACCGGCACATTTTTTAATCGGCTCTTCGTGATGATAATACATCTCGTACACAGATTCTGCCTTATCATCCTTCGCTTCGGAAACGATCGTTCCTTCCTCAAAGGTTGTTTTACGGATATAAGTACGGTACTTTGCTTCTTCTGAAACTCGCTCTGCAAGAATATCTTTCGCTCCGTCGATGGCTTCTTTGACTGTCTTGACGCCTTTCTCTTCAGAAACATAAGCCTCTGCTTCCTTGTCAAGTGGCTTCTTAGTCATCTGGAGCATGATCAGATCTGCAAGTGGTTCTAATCCTTTTTCTTTTGCCACACTGGCTCTTGTCTTTCGTTTCGGACGATAAGGAAGATACAGATCTTCCACTGCAACCATGGTCTGGGCTGATTCAATCTTCTTTTTTAATTCCGCCGTCAGTTTTCCCTGCTCTTCAATAGAAGATATTACCTGAGCTTTACGCTCTTCCAGACCTCTTAAGTATTTCAAACGTTCATCCAGATTTCGAAGGATCTCATCATTTAAGGATCCTGTCGCTTCCTTACGGTATCTGGCGATAAACGGAATTGTGTTTCCTTCGTCGATCAGCCTCACGGCGGCTTCTACCTGTCCTCGGCCAACTCCCAATTCACTTGTCAGTAATGCTAAAATGTCCATATTTTGCTCCTTATCTGTCCTGTGAATCACATGTCACAGTAAAAGTCTATCAAGGCGATAAGACTCCGTATATCATTATAATTCAAAGATCACGGTTGTGCAACTTAAATATGGACAAGCAATTTCTTTCATGTTATGATTATTTTTGACTTTTATCATAGCTGTATCGTGTTAGGAGGATTATTTTGACAGAATTTGAGAACCAGAATCAGAATCCGTGGAACAATGGATCTGATTCGAATGAACCATATAGAAACCCTTACAATCCATACAATCGGACTCCGAAAAAGAAAAACGGCTACGCGACAGCTGCCCTTTGCAGTGGTATTTTCGCTCTGTTAAATCTTTGCTGTTTTAATTTTCCGTCCTGTATTATTCTTGGTGTCGGAGCTATCTCCATTGCATTTATTTCCAAAAAAGATGGGCCTATGACCAAAACTGCTGTTACTGCGGTTGTTCTTGGTATAATTGCCATCATCCTGGGTGTCGCAGAGTTTTTCTACTCCTTGTGGCTCACGGACTTATTAAAAGATCCGGACAATATTGTTATGTTCAATCAGATGTTTGAGCAATTTCAGAGTGAGATGTCGGTTCATACAGAAAAATTCACCCATTAAGATTGTTTTACAATGAAGGTAATGTCTGTAATAAATCTATTCCTTCAACTATCAGCAAATAGTTTTTCACCACAAAATTTATAACGATGATCCCAATTCCGATGTACGCATATTTATTATCAAAGTGCAGACGGAACTTGGGATTTTTTGTTTTTGCATAAAAGAGGTAGGAGAATACAAAGATCACAGCCACAAGTATCATATAAATGATGAGCGGATGATAGAGGAAACTGGTGATCACATCCCCTTTCATCAGTGCTTTTACAGCTCTCGTACCACCGCAGCCCGGACAATAAAGACCGGTCAGTTCCTGAAACAAACACGGCATCTGACCATTCATGATTTTCCATATGATATTGATTGTAGTGTTGCTGTACGGCAGATTAAATGGCATGGTACGATCCTCCTTCTTGGGAATCCTATCATAATTCTCAGTCACATGCAAGTCCATTGACATTCCCTGAATTTCCCTTTAAACTAAACAAAAGAATGTTTGATATGGAGGAATTTTGCCATGAAAATGACTGTTGCCCAGCTTCAGACTCATGTCTATGCTGATAAAGAAAAGAATATCGAAGTGCTGGCTCCGATGTTTGAAAAAGCCATTGCAGAAGGTGCTGATCTGATCTGTCTTCCGGAGATGTTTAACTGTCCGTACGAGACACCAAATTTCCCGATCTATGCTGAAAAGGACGGTGGTGAAACTTGGACAAAACTTTCCAATCTTGCGAAACAGTTCCATGTGTATCTGTCCGCCGGTTCTATTCCGGAGGTGGATGAGGAAGGTAAGGTGTACAACACCGCCTATGTTTTCGACCGTGAAGGAAATCAGATCGCCAAACACCGCAAGGTGCATTTATTCGACATCGATGTAAAGGGTGGACAGTGTTTCAAGGAGTCTGACACTCTGACTGCCGGAAATTCTGTGACTGTTTTTGATACAGAATTCGGTAAAATGGGGCTCTGTATCTGCTTTGACTGTCGCTTCGTTGAGATCGCACGCCAGATGTCTATCCGCGGCGCGCAGGTAATCCTTCTTCCGGCTGCATTCAATATGACTACAGGCCCGGCTCACTGGGAGATCATGCATCGTGGTCGTGCGGTTGACAATCAAGTATTTATGATCGGTACCTCTCCGGCTCGCGATCTGTCCGCATCCTATCATGCATGGGGCAATTCCATGGTGGTAAATCCATGGGGTACTGTACTGAGTCATATGGATGAAAAAGAAGGTATGGCGATCACAACGATTGATCTGGATGAAGTTGCATCAATTCGTGAACAGCTTCCGATCATGAAAACAAGAAGAGATGATATGTAAATAACATAAAACCCCGAGGTACTCAATTACTGATCTTGAGTATCTCGGGGTTTTTACTTTCTGTATGTTTTGTCTATCAGACCATGTTGTTACATTCCCGGAGCGGCTGCACTGGTTGCCTGTGCTGCAGGACCACTCGGACCTCCGCCGGAGATGATAACATCAGCCGGAGAAGATGGAGCTACTGCAGACGGTTTGGTTGTTCCCGGAGCACTTGCGGACGGTTTCGTTGTTTCCGGCGCTGTTGCGGATGGTTTCACTGTGGAACTATCCGGTTTTGTCGGAGAAATTGTTTCGGATGTCTGGCTTCCGGAGTTTGTTACACCACCCGGTCCTGCGGATGTAGTCGCCTCCGGAACCCCTGGAGCACTGCCTGGTCCATTGCTTTCTGTCGGTTTGGTCGAAGAAGTTGGTCCGCCCGGTCTTAATGCTTCCGTTGTAGAAGCTGTAGTACTTCCCGGTCCCATACCTGGACCATTGTTGATGCCCGGCCATAACGGACGAGAGGCTTCTGGTTCAGACTCTGCTGCGGAG
>JAZRLX010000143.1:0-17776 GCA_045647085.1 Pilosibacter sp. | reverse complement strand
CGTATCGTAATTGACGGTGAAGAAGGCGTTACAGCCAATAAGGATGCAGCTTCCGGTTCCATCGGTCTTTCTGTATCCACATTAAACAACCCGTTCTTCGTAGACCTTGCAGAAGGTGCAGAGAAAGCAGCAGCAGATCTTGGCATTGCTATTTCCGTAGTTGGTGCAGGCGACGACGTAACAAAACAGGTAAGTGACGTAGAGGACCTTATTGCAAAGGGAATCAGCGTTCTTATCATCAACCCGTGTGACTCCGACGCTGTAACAGGCGTAGTTGAGACAGCAATGGCTCAGGGCGTTCGCGTGATCGCAGTTGACCGTGCAGTAAACGGCGTAACAATCGATTGTCAGATCGCATCCGATAACGTACTCGGTGCAGAGCTGGCAACACAGTATATCGTAGACAAACTTGGCAAAGGTGTGAAAGTTGCAGAGCTGGAAGGTGTTCCGGGAGCATCCGCGGCGATCGACCGTTCCGCAGGTTTCCATAACGTAGCTGACAAAGACTTAAACGTAGTAGCAAAACAGACAGCAAACTTCGACCGTGCACAGGGTATGTCCGTAATGGAGAACATGCTTCAGGCTCATGGTGACATCCAGGCAGTATTCGCAGCAAACGATGAGATGGCACTCGGTGCAGTAGAGGCAATCGCAGGTGCAGGCAAAGACATCATGGTAATGGGCTTTGACGCAACAGATGACGCGATCGCAGCGATCAAAGAAGGCCGTATGGCAGGTACAATCGCTCAGCAGCCGGCCCTGATCGGAAGCACAGCAGTTGAGAATGCTTACAAGCTGATCAGCGGCAAAGGCATCCCGGCATCCATTCCGGTAGAAGTAGCATTAATCACAATTGAAAATGCAAAATAATTAAGCAGGTCTGCCGGATTCTTATCCGGCAGACTTGACAATTAGGTCGAATTAAGGGAAAATAATAGATAGTCCTAATAATAAAAGCAACAATAAGAGGTGTTTTATATGCGAGTTTTAAATATCGGATCCATGAATCTGGATTACGTTTATCAGGTAGATCATATTGTTCAGCCGGGTGAAACTGAGGCGACAGGCGAGCGTAATGTTCATCTCGGCGGAAAAGGTATGAACCAGACAGTGGCTCTGGCAAAGGCCGGTGTAGATGTATATCACGGCGGTATGATCGGTGAGGACGGCAATGCCTTCCTTGAGTGTTGTAAAGAATTCGGCATTCATGCAGATTATATCGAGCAGATCGCCGGTGCGACTGGTCATGCGATCATCCAGATCGATAAAACTGCTCAGAACTGTATCCTGCTTTACGGCGGTGCAAATCAGCAGCTGACAAAAGAGTATGTAGACCGTACTCTGGAGATTTTTGGTTCAGATGATGTTCTTCTCCTTCAGAACGAAGTGAACATGCTTCCGTATATCGTGGATAAAGCATATGAAAAAGGAATGCAGATCGCACTGAATCCGTCTCCGTTTAACGAGAAGTTAAACGATGTTGACATGAGCAAGATCAGCATCTTCTTATTAAATGAAGTAGAGGGTGGCCAGATCACAGGTCTGGTAGATCCGGAAGAGATCATTGCGAAGCTTTTAGAGATGTTCCCGCATGCGAAGATCGTTCTTACACTTGGTAAAGACGGTGCGATCTATGCAGACAGCACACAGAAACATTTCCAGCCGATCTTCAAAGTACAGGCAGTTGACACAACTGCAGCCGGCGACACATTTACAGGCTACTTCCTGGCTGGTCTTTGTGAGAACATGCCGATTCCGGAAGCCCTGAAGATGAGTGCAAAAGCATCTTCCATCGCAGTTTCCCGTCCGGGCGCTGTTCCGTCCATTCCGTTCCGAGCAGAGGTTATGGAAGCGTTAAAATAGCAAAGGCTTATTTTACAAAGACATTGTATTATAGAAGAAAGAACTGTATAATCAAAGTAATGGCATTTGGCCATTACTTTGGTTTTGCAAAATAAAATTCTAGGAGAAGGTTGATATTATGGAGAGACTTGAACTTCAGAAACTTGCCAACGAAGTTCGTAAGAGCATCGTTGCATCCGTACATGCTGCAAAAGCAGGACACCCGGGTGGATCCTTATCTGCTGCAGATCTGTACACATATCTCTACTTTGAAGAGATGAACATTGATCCGAAAGATCCGAAAAAGGCAGACCGTGACCGTTTCGTCCTTTCCAAAGGTCACACAGCTCCGGGCCTCTATTCTGTACTTGCACACAGAGGTTACTTCCCGGTTGAAGATTTATTAACACTTCGTAAACTTGGTTCCTACCTTCAGGGTCATCCGGATATGAAACATATCCCGGGCGTTGATATGTCCAGCGGTTCTCTCGGTCAGGGTATTTCCGCTGCTGTTGGTATGGCACTTTCCGCAAAACTTTCCAATGAGAGCTACAGAGTATACACTCTTCTCGGCGATGGTGAGATCCAGGAAGGTCAGGTTTGGGAGGCAGCGATGTTCGCAGGCCACAGAAACCTCGACAACCTGGTAGTGATCGTGGACAACAACGGTCTCCAGATCGACGGTAAGATCGAAGATGTATGTTCTCCGTACCCGATCGATAAGAAATTTGAAGCATTCAACTTCCATGTAATTAACGTAGAGAACGGTAATGATATGGATCAGTTAGCAGCAGCATTTGCTGAGGCTCGTACTGTAAAAGGAATGCCGACAGCGATCGTTATGAAGACAACAAAAGGTAAAGGCGTATCCTTCATGGAAAACAATGCAGGTTGGCACGGAAAAGCTCCGAACGATGAGGAGTTTGCAATCGCAATGGCAGAATTAGAGAAAGCAGGTGAAGCATTATGTCAGAAGTAAAGAAAATCGCTACCAGAGCCAGCTTTGGTAATGCACTGGTAGAACTCGGTAAAGAGCATGAAGATTTAATCGTTCTGGACGCTGACCTTGCAGGTGCGACACAGACAGGTATCTTTAAGAAAGCATTCCCGGAGCGTCACATCGATTGTGGTATCGCAGAGTGTAACATGGTTGGTATTGCAGCCGGTCTTGCTACAACAGGTAAAGTTCCGTTTGCAAGTACTTTCGCAATGTTCGCTGCAGGCCGTGCATTTGAGCAGGTAAGAAACTCCGTTGGTTATCCGAAGCTTAATGTTAAGATCGGTGCAACACACGGCGGTATCTCCGTTGGTGAAGACGGTGCAACACACCAGTGTTGTGAAGACTTCGCTCTTATGAGAGTAATCCCGGGTATGATCGTTGCAAGCCCGGCAGATGATATCGAAGCAAAAGCAATGGTAAAAGCTGCATATGACCACTATGGTCCGGTTTACATGCGCTTTGGCCGTGCTGCAGTTCCGGTAATCAATGAAAACGAGGATTATAAGTTCGAGTTTGGTAAAGGCATCGTATTAAAAGAAGGTACAGATGTTACAATCATTGCAAACGGTCTCTGTGTTGCTGAGTCCTTAGCTGCTGCAGAAATGCTCGCTGCTGACGGAATCTCCGCAAAAGTGATCAACATGCATACAATCAAACCGCTTGATACAGAGCTCGTGATCGAATCCGCAAAAGCAACAGGCAAGATCGTAACTGTTGAGGAGCATTCCATCATCGGTGGTCTTGGCGGCGCAGTATGTGAGTGCCTTGCAGAAGTGAACCCGATCCCGGTAAAACGCATCGGTATCAAAGACGTATTCGGCGAGTCCGGTACAGCTGCACAGCTGATCAAGAAATACGGCTTAGATGCAGAGAGCATTTACGCTGAAGTAAAAGCATTCTGCAAATAAATCAAATAGAAAATCATGAACCCCGGAGGATTTGATTCCTCCGGGGTGATTTTTTACAAAAAAAGGAACGCTCGAAAGCGTTCCTCGAAATTGCTCTATAAAGAATTAGTGGCAAGCAGTTACATCAGCGTAGAACTGATCCATCTCCTCACGTGTTGCAAATGTAGCAACGTACATCTGGTTGCCCATAGCACCGGAAAGAACTTCCGGAATACGCTCAACCATCTTCATGCAATGACCATATTTGTTCATGATATCATCGTGGCTCATAACGAAGTTCTTGCCATCGCGGAGACCTGCGAATGCACAGTAGTTGTGCTCGCCAACTTCCATTGTGGACTGATCGTAAGCGATCATGTCAGCCCAGATCTTATAAACGTCTGTGCTGTGTGCGAAGTTGATCATATCCGGTGTGAAGCCGCCGCACGGACGCATGTTAACTTCAAGAGCCATAACGTCGCCCTTCTTGCCAAGACCCTCGTGGTCCTCAAGAAGACGGAAGAACTCGAAGTGAACGAAACGGTTCTTAACGCCGAATGCTTTTACAGTGTCACGACCTGCTTTACGCATGTCTTCCGGAAGATCTTTAACGATGTAGTAGATGGAGTTGCCGGCCTCGTTAACGATATCCATGATGGAGAACGGAGTTACGTTACCTGTCTCGAAGATCGGATCGCCGTTGGAATCGATGATCGCATCGTAGGAGTTAACTTCTGCATTTACGAACTCTTCCATGATGTAAAGAGTGTCGTCCCATTTCTCAGCAAAGAATCTCTGAAGATCCTCGTCATTTTTCAGCTTGAATGTGTGGGAAGCACCAACACCGTTGTCCGGTTTTGTTACTACCGGATAACCAACTTCTTTGATGAACTCAAGGCAGTTCTCGTAGTTGTCAACAAGGTGGTAACGAGCTGTTGCAAGACCTGCCTTGTGGTAGAACTCTTTCATTTTGGATTTGAATTTGATACGCGGGATATCCTCTGTGTGGAAACCGCTTGTGATGTTGAACTCTGTACGGAGCCAAGCGTCACGCTCTAACCAGTACTCGTTGTTGGACTCTAACCAGTCGATCTTACCATATTTGAATGTGAAGAATGCTACAGCGCGGAATACTTCATCACTGTTTTCAAGGTTGCTTACTTTATAATATTCGTTAAGGCTGTCTCTTAAGTTCGGATTCAGCTCATCGTACGGCTGGTCACCAATACCAAGAACGTTGAGACCGTTATTCTTTAACTCACGACAGAACATCCAATAGTTTGTCGGGAAGTTCGGTGAAATAAAAATAAAATTCTTCATAGTATTTTCCCCTTTTTATTTTTTATGTTGCTGGCAGAATGTGAACCTGCTCAAATCTTATCTCTGGTAGAGAAGCCACGGTAAATAGTGAACAACCTGTTTGTACCACCACGGCCAGTCATGGTTTACATCGTGACCCCAGAAGTCAACCCATGTGTTAATGCCATTTCTCTTAAAGATCTCATCCAGTTTGCGTGTTGTCTCCGGCTGCTCCCATGCACCCTGTCCGCAACAGATAACAGATCTGCCTCTGTTGTACATCTGAACATACGGATGATGGTACGGCATCTGATCTAAGTAATGGATCGGAGAGTTCTCATAAATCTGACCGTTCATGTAAGAACCGAATCCGTACTCAGCAGAGAAGATTCCGCTTAATGCCATCATGCTGTCGAAGTGCTGCGGGAAACGGTAGAAAAGGTTTACTGCGTGAGTAGCACCCAGGCTGCAACCGAATGTCATGATACCCGGAGCCTCAGACCAGCCGTTTCTTTCCATTGCAATATGCTGGATAAACGGAACAACTTCAGTTGTGATGTAACGCATCCACGCCTCATGGAGGTTGATACGATAATCTGCATTACCGTTCTTGTCAGACCAAGTTTCTTTGTCAATTGTATCGATCGCGATTACCATAACCTGACCGGATTCGATCCACGGGGACCATACCTCAGCCATCTTATATCCTTCGAAGTCGAAGAAGCGTCCATCCTGACACGGGATGAAAAGTACCGGTCTGCCGGCGTGTCCATACACCTTGCATTCCATATCGCGGTTTAATGCCGGGCTGTACATTTTGAAATACTGCATTTCCATGGTTTTGTTTCTCCTGTTTTTGAGCTTTTTGTTTTCTTTTTGACTTTTATCTTTACTGATGTTTAAAAATTATATGTAAATGTTATATTAAGTCCGAATTTTACATTTTAAAGTCCTAAAGTGCTTGGACATGGTTTTTGGACCGGCTGATTCCGGTCCTTAAAAATTTCCTTATATATAGTATAATAACAAGCAGAAGCGATAATTTCAATACCGAATACGCTCATTCATACCGAAATATAAGGATTAATCCTCATCTTCGTAAAGCAGCGCGCCCATAAAATAAGGGATCTGTTTTTCCCAGCAAGCTTCTGTGTGGTCACCGTACGGTACGATGCGGCTTGTGAGGAAAACGCGTTTCATTATAAATAAGGAAGTGACTCTCTGGAACAGACGGACCATACCGTGATGATTCTTCATTTCAACGGAACCGTAGTCCATGTAAAGTCTGGTGTTTGGTTTGAGCCAGGAGCTGCGGATCATCTCCTCGATCATCTCCGGATGAGTCCAGAGAGAAGGGGAAAGGGCAGCACCGCCGGAAAAGTACTGGTTGTACTCAGTGATCGCATAGATTGTCATAAGTCCGCCCATCGAGCTTCCGGATACGAACGTATGTCGGCGATCCGGGAGGGTACGGTAACGACGGTCGATCTCACGCTTGAACTTCTTTACATACCAGTCCATTGTAACTTTACCGCAGCCGGTGATCGGTCCGGCAACCGGATCATCATAATCGAAAGGAGCATACTCCTTCAGGCGGCCAAAATCCGGGTGATGGTTACACTCGACAGCAGCGATGATCAGTTCGGTTCCTGTCTGGTCCATATAATCTTTCAGACCCCAGGACTTGCCATAAGATGCCTCTTCGTCAGAGAACAGGTTGTGGCCATCGAACATATACAACACAGGATAACGTTTGTCCGGTTCCTCGAAGTAAGATTCCGGAAGATAAACGTAAGCCCATCTTGTCTCCGGTCCAGTCGGAGCAGGAAAGGTTACTTTCCATTTCTTTACCATATTATGTCATCTCCAATCTGCATTTTTGGTAAATATATCCCATACTATAGCATAGTTAAAAAGAAAAGGCAAGTTTTCAATTCTTTGATAAAAAGCTTCACAAATGTTTTCAACAAAAAGAGCACGAAACATTTGTGAAAATGCAATAAAAATGTACTTTATTCAATGCAAAACTTGTCTAATTATTTAAAATGTTTTATAATATAGATGGTTGTTTTTATGGGGTTTCATAAAGACAAGTTTACTATTTTTATTAAGGGAAAGGGAGGTCCTACCAAATGAAAAAGAAATTAGTATCTCTTGCTCTCGTTAGTGCTATGGCATTAAGCGTAACAGCTTGTGGCGCTAAAGAGGCAGCACCGGCAGCTACAACAGCAGCTGCAGAGACAACAACAGCTAGCGCAGAAGAAGTAAAAGCTTCCAAAGAAGCTAAAGTAGAGGCAGCTACAGCAGTAGCACCGGACAACGATATCGTTATCGCTCTTCCGGCAGACGCAACACACCTTGATCCGCACGTTTCTTCCAACGGTTACTCCAACCAGATCACAAACGAAATGTACGAGTGTCTGTTAGCATTCGACGAGAACACAAACGTAGTTCCGGCACTTGCTAAAGAGTGGTCCGTATCTGAGGATGGTAAATCCTACACATTCATCCTTAACGAGGGTATCACATTCCATGATGGCGAGCCGTTCAACGCTGAGGCAGTTAAAGCTGTTTACGAGCGTGGCCTCGCAGATGAGAGCTTAACTCTTAAGAGAACAATCTCCGCATGGGAAGGCGTTACAGTAGATAGCGAATATCAGGTAACAATCCACCTCTTAGAGCCGAACAACACATTCATCAACAAGATCACACAGTTCAGAATGGTTTCTCCGAAGGCTATGGCTATGGAAAACGCATCTGATTACCTTGCAAAGAACTCCGCTGGTACAGGCCCGTTCAAACTTGCTGAGCGTGTTGACGGCGGTTACACAAAGATGGTTCCGAACGAGAACTACTGGAGAGAGGGTTCCACAGTTGATTCCTTAACATTCATGGTAGTTCCGGAGGATGCAGCTCGTATCGCTATGCTTCAGACTGGCGAAGCTGATGTTATCACACCGGTACCGGTAACAGACGTTTCCATCGTTGAAGGCGATGAGTCCATCATCATCGACGTTGCTCCGGCTACTACATACCGTTATGTAACTCTTAACACAGAGTGGGCTCTTGCAGACGGCAGAAAACCGTTCGCAGACAAGAGAGTTCGTCAGGCTTGTAACTGGGCATTCGACAGCGAAGCTTACGCAAAAGTTGTATTCAACGGCTATGCAAAAGCTCCGACATCCATCTTCTCCGATTCCATCTACTACTATGCAGAGCAGACTCCGTACACAGCTGACGTTGAGAAAGCTAAAGCTCTTATGAAAGAAGCTGGATTCGAAGACGGTTTCGATGTAGAGATCGTAGTTGATAACACAACAATCGAGCAGAAGGGTGCTACATTCGTACAGCAGCAGCTCGCTCAGATCGGTATCAACGTAATCCTTCTTCCGAACGAGTCTACAGCTAACGCTGAGAAGACAAGCGCTCCGCTTGAAGAGACAACAGTTCAGATGTGGTATGTAAACTGGTCTTCCGGTTCTTACGAGGCTGATGGTTCCATGAGAAGTATCCTTCACGGCGAGAAGTTCCCGCCGAACGGCTACAACACAGCATTCTGGAACAATGCAGAATTCAACCAGCTCCTTGATGATGCTTTAAAGATGTCTGATACAAATGAAATCGCTGAGGCATATGCAAAAGCACAGGCTATCGCTTGGGAAGAGTGTCCGTGGATCTTCTTAGGAAACGACAACACTCTGAATGCTTACAAGACATATGTAACTGGTTTACAGTACAAACCGGGCGGAACAATGATCTTCAGAACAGTAGGTTTAGAGCAGTAATATAACATATTGAAACGGAGTAGTGTCTGCTACTCCGTTTCTTAAACTAGAACTTGTTGAAACTATAGGGAGGTAGTTTAATGGGACGCTACGTTGCTAGACGTTTATTAGAAACAATTCCGTTGATGATCATCATCTCAATTGTTGTTTTTATGTTCATTCACCTCATCCCGGGCGATCCGGCGAAAACACTTGCAGGTGTTGAGGCGCCGCTTGAAGAGGTTGAAGCGATCAGAGAAGAATTAGGTCTGAATGATCCGTTAATTGTTCAGTATTTTAACTGGGTAAAAGATGCGCTGAAGGGCGATCTTGGCCGCAGCTTTAAATCTAATCTTCCTGTAACAGAACTGATCTGGTCCAGATTCCAGTTCACAATTCAGTTAGTATTTGCGGGTCTTATCTGGGCTCCGTTTGTTGGTATATTTATTGGTGTTATGTGTGCGATTAAGCGAGGCACCTGGATTGACCTTGGCGGTATGTTATTCGCGATCTGTGGTCTTTCTGCTCCGGGTTTCTGGCTTGGTCTTATGGGTATCCAGTTCTTCTCTGTTAAGATGGGATGGCTTCCGTCCGGTGGTCTGGAGAGTTTAAGACATCTGATCCTTCCGTCTATGGTTATGGGTACAGGTATCATGGCTACACTTGCCAGATATTCCCGTTCTTCCATGCTCGAGACATTAAGAGAAGACTATGTTCGTACTGCACGTGCGAAAGGTCAGAGAGAGCAGATCGTTATGTTCCGTCATGCTTTCATGAACTCTCTTATTCAGGTAGTTACAATTCTCGGTCTTCAGATCGGTGGTTTATTATCCGGTTCCGTTCTTACAGAGACTATTTTCTCTATTCCGGGTATGGGTCGTCTGTTAACAGACTCCATCGCTTACCGTGACTATCCGGCAATCCAGGGTATTCTGTTAATTTTCGCGCTTCAGTACGTTCTCATCAACCTGATCGTTGACGTATTATACGGCGTAATTAACCCGAAGATTCGTTACGATTAATAGAAAGAGGAGGATACTATGTCAAACACACAGAATGAACAGGCAAAAATCAATACCTCTTTTGAAGAGAATTTTATTGATGAAAATATTAAACAGGACACTGAAGGCAAGGTAAAAGCTTTTGTTAAGAAGTTCATGAAGAGAAAAACTGCAGTTGTAGCATTTATCGTTATGGTACTTCTTCTTATTCTTGCACTTGTTGGTCCGTCTCTTGCTCCGTATGCTGCGGATGCATATGATTACGACAATCTTCTTTCCGGTCCGACTGCGGCACATCCGTTCGGTACAGACCAGTTTGGCCGTGATATTTTAAGCCGTATTATGGCGGGTGCTCCGTTAACACTCGGCGTTGCACTTTCTTCCGTAGTAGTAGGTGCAGCGATCGGTACTGTATTAGGTCTTCTTTCCGGTTACTATGGCGGATGGATCGAGATGCTCGTAATGCGTGGCGCAGACGTATTATTCAGCTTCCCGGATATCCTTCTTGCTATCGCGATCGTGGCATGTTTAGGACCTGGTATCATTAACGTATTTATCGCGGTAGCTGTATTCACAGTACCGTCCTTTGCGCGTATTATGCGTTCTGCAACACTTGCTGTAAAGGGTTCCCTTTATGTAGAGGTTGCACGAAGCCTGGGATGTAAAGATGGAAGAATCCTTTTCAAACACATCTTCCCGGGTACTATCCAGTCCCTGATCGTAAACTTTACAATGAGAATCGGTTCTGCTATCATGGCAGCTTCCTCCCTGAGCTTCCTCGGTTTCGGTGCTAATGTAACTGATCCGGAGTGGGGCGCTATGCTTTCCCAGGGTAGAAGTTACCTTGCTACAGCTCCGCACATGGTTTATCTGCCGGGTCTTGTAATCTTCGTTACAGTTCTTGCATTTAACCTGTTCGGTGATGGCTTAAGAGATACTCTTGACCCGAAGATTAAATAATTGAAAGGAGTCTAAGTATGCCACAGGAAGTATTACTTGAAGTAAAAGATTTACGAACAGAGTTCTTCTCTAGTAAAACAAGCAGCGTTTGTGCTGTTGCAAACGTTTCTTTTAACATTAATAAAGGTGAGATTCTTGGCCTGGTAGGTGAGTCCGGATGTGGTAAGAGCGTTACTTCTCTTTCCATCATGCAGCTCTTAAAAGATACACCAGGTAAGATCACAAATGGTGAAATCGTTTTAGATGGTTTAGATCTTGTAAAAGCTCCGGCGGAGGAAGTTAGAAAGATCCGCGGCGGCAAGATGTCCATGATCTTCCAGGAGCCGATGTCTGCTCTGAATCCGTCTATGCGTATTGATAAACAGATGATCGAGACAATCCGTCTTCACTCTGACAAGACAAAGGAAGAGGCTTTAGCACATGCAGCTGAGATGCTGAAAAAAGTAGGTATCCCGGATCCGCCACGTGTATTAAAGAACTATCCGCACCAGTTATCCGGTGGTATGTCTCAGCGTGTTATGATCGCGATGGCTATGAGTAACGATCCGAAGCTTTTGATCGCCGATGAGCCGACAACAGCTCTTGACGTTACAATCCAGGCTCAGATCCTCGATCTTATGAAGAAGATCCAGAAAGAAGAGCAGTCTTCTATCCTTCTTATCACACATGACCTTGGTGTTGTTGCCGAGATGTGTTCCCGCGTTATCGTTATGTACGCTGGTAAGATCGTAGAGGAAGCTCCGGTTGAGATCCTCTTTGGAAATCCGTCCCACCCGTACACACAGGGCCTGATCGCATCCGTTCCGAAGCTTGGTTCCGGTGTGAAAGTTCTTCCGTCCATTCCGGGTTCCGTTCCGGACCTTGCAGCAATGCCGGAAGGCTGCCGTTTCGCTCCGAGATGTAAATATGCTACAGATAAGTGTAGAAAAGAAAATCCGGAGTTATTCCAGATCGGCGAGAACCACAAGTGCAGATGCTGGCTTGTGCAGGATAAATAGGGGAGGATATTACTATGGAAAAGAAACCGATTCTTTCATTAAAAAATGTATGTAAAACTTTCCCAGTTGGTAAATCCCTTTTCGGAAAGCCAACCAATTTCGTTCACGCTGTAAACAATGTTAGCTTTGATGTTTACGAAGGTGAGACATTCTCCATCGTAGGTGAGTCCGGTTGTGGTAAATCCACAACAGGTCGTCTGATCAACCATCTGATGAGCCCGGACAGCGGTGAGATTTGGTTCATGGGAAAAGAAATCTCCAAGATTTCTCAGGACGAAATGCGTCCGATCAGAAAAGATATGCAGATGATCTTCCAGGATCCGGCAGGAAGCTTAAATCCGCGTATGAAGGTTGCTGAGCTCATCGAAGAGCCGCTCCTCATCCACACAGATTTAGACGAAGCCGGCCGTATGAAGATCGTTAACGAGCTTCTTGGCATCGTAGGTCTTAGTGCAAAACACGCACAGCGTTATCCGCACGAGTTCTCCGGTGGTCAGAAGCAGCGTGTAGGTATTGCGCGTGCTCTTACAGTAAACCCGAAACTGGTTATCGCCGATGAGCCGATCTCCGCTCTTGACGTATCCATCCAGGCTCAGGTATTAAACCTTCTGAACAGACTTCAGCAGGAATACAAACTCACATACGTATTCATTTCCCATGACCTTTCTGTAGTAGAAATGATCTCCGACAGAATCGCAGTTATGTACCTTGGATTCGTAGTTGAGACAGCTCCGAAGGAGTTATTATATGCGAAACCGATGCATCCGTATACAGAGGCTCTTCTCTCTGCTGTACCGATCCCGGATCCGACACTCCAGAAAGAGCGTATCATCCTTGAAGGTGATATCCCATCCACAATCAATCTTCCGAAGGGTTGCCCGTTTGCTGCAAGATGTAAGAAGTGCAAACCGGTATGCTTAGAGGAGAGACCGGTAACACATGAGGTTGAGCCGGGTCACTTTGTTGCATGTCACCTTTATGACTAATTATTAATTGAAGGAGAATTAGAAATGAACAAACCGTTAATCGAAGCTTGCGTAGATTCTTACCAGTCTTGCGTTAACGCTACAAAAGGCGGCGCTGACAGACTTGAGCTTTGCTCCCATCTGATCATTGGCGGCTGCACACCGACACTTCCGGTATTCAAACAGGTTCAGAGAGATTGCAAGGGTGTTAAGATCAACGTTCTCATTCGTCCGCGTTTCGGTGATTTCCTTTACACAGAGGATGAGATCGAAGCTATGTGCGAAGATATCGCTACATTCAGAGATTTAGGTGCAAATGGCGTTGTTATCGGTGCTCTTACACCGGACGGCGACCTTGACATCGAAGTTATGAAGAGAATGATGGCTTGTGCTGGTGATATGGATGTAACTCTTCACCGTGCGTTTGATATGACACGCGATCCGTTAAAAACTCTTGAAGAGGCAATTGAACTTGGCTGTACAACAATCCTCACATCCGGTCAGCAGAGTGATGTTGTTGCAGGTAAAGACCTTCTTAAGGAAGTTTACGAGAAAGCAGCAGGCAGAATCGATATCATGGCTGGTTGCGGCGTTAAGAAATGGAACATCCAGGAGATCCATGATCACACAGGTATCGTAGTATTCCATACAACAGGCAGAAAAGGTACAATCGACTCCGGTATGAAATACAGAAAGAGCACTGTAGCGATGGGATTACCGACACTTTCCGAGTATGAGATCTGGCAGACAGATGAGCAGGAATTCAGAGAGTGTGCAGAAATCGTTCACGCATTCTAATTTAGAAGTAAGAAAGAACTCGCGCCTTGCGTGAGTGTTCCTAGGAGAATACGAAAGGGCAGGTTCAATTTGGACTTGCCTTTTCGACGATTATAGGGAGGAAATAAAACTATGATTTTTACACAGAAAGTTGTAGATGCAGCTCAGGTAAAATTTGCAGCGCTCCTTGAAAAAGCCGGCGAAGTGAAAAAGCAGGAAATTCTTGCTTGCCTTGAGGAAGCTCAGAAGACAGTTTCTGAGGATGTTATCTTCGCGATCAAGTGGATCTATGCAAACAGCCCGTTAAGTGATATGGCAAACTATGACTTTGATCTGTTCAAAGAGACAGCAGAGCATGGTATTATGCTTCGCGAGACTTCTCCGTTTGCAAAAGACATTCCGGAAGACATTTTCTTAAACTACGTTTTACATATCCGAGTAAACGAGGAAGAGCTTTGCGATTGTCGTAAACTGTTCCACAGTTTATTAGCAGACAGAGTAAATCATCTGTCCATGCACGATGCGATCATCGAGGCAAACTACTGGAACTGTGAAAATGTAATGTATCAGTTAACAGACATCCGTACAATTTCCGCACTTGGCGCTTACAATTCCGCGTACGGCAGATGTGGTGAGGAGTCTAACTTCGGTGTTAACGTATTCCGTGCGATCGGTATTCCGGCGAGACAGATCTACACACCACGTTGGGCACACTGTGATGACAACCACGCGTGGGTAGAAGTATACTGCAATGGTGATTGGTACTTCCTCGGCGCATGTGAGCCGGAAGAAGTTCTCAACAAAGGTTGGTTCACAAATGCTTCCAGCCGTGCAATGCTGATCCACAGCCGCTGCTTCGGTGATATCGAGGGTGAGGAGATCATTTCCAAAGTTGGTATGGCATCCTTCCTCAACAACTTAAAATTATATGCAGTGACTAAGAAACTTACAGTAGTAGTAAAAGATGAAGAGGGTAACCGCGTTCCGGGTGCACAGGTTGCATTTGGTATCTTAAACTACTCCAACATCTTCAATGCTGCGATCATGACAGCAGACGAGAATGGTGAAGCAAGTCTTACATGTGGTCTCGGAAGCTTAAATATCCATGTAAAGAAAGATGGTAAATACTGTGAGAAACTGATCTTTACACCGGATCAGGATGTGGTTGAGATCGTTCTGAAGACAGAGCCGATCGTTCATGACGAGTGGCAGCAGTTCGCAACCATCGCTCCGAAGGATCAGATCGTAAACGGTGCAAAACCGACAGAAGAGCAGAAAGAACTTTGCCAGGCAAAGACAACAGCTGCAAACGCAAAACGTGAGCAGAGAGTTGTTGACATGTTCGACGCTGACAAGGCAAATGCACTTGTTGCGAAATATGGTTACAGCCAGGAAATCTACAACGTACTCTTCGATTCCAGAAGTAACGTGGAAAACCTGATCGCTTTCTTTGAGGATGAGAACTACGATGCTCAGGCAAAAGAGAAGCTGATCCTCACTCTGTCCAAGAAAGACAGAAGAGACGTAAACATCGAGATCCTCAAAGAGGCTCTTGACTATACAAAGGATTTCACATACGAAGATGAAGACATGTTCTACAAATACGTAGTTTGTCCGCGTGCATACTACGAGCCGATGTGCAAATCCAGAAAGTTCATCCTTGACTTCTTCACAGAAGAGCAGAAAGCTGCATTCAAGGCTGATCCGAAGTCTGTATGGACTTATATTAATGAAACCATCGGTTTTGATCCGACAATCGAATATGGTCAGATCACAACAAATCCGATCGGTGCTTTAACTGTGAAGAATGCAAGCCCGCTTTCCAAAAAGATCCTCTTCGTAGCGATCTGCCGTGCTCTGGGTATCATGTCCAGAATCAACATGCTCAACCAGCTGGCTGAGTACTATGCAGACGGCGAGTTTGTTCCGGTAGAAGTTCTTGAGAAGGGCAACTGCACAATTATCTTCGAAAAAGAAACAGATGAGACATTCCTGTACTATCCGGACTTCTCCATTGGTCTCCTTGTGAATGGTGAATACCAGACACTGGATCTCGAGAACGAGAAGTGGGATGGCAATCAGTTAAAGATCAACGTGACAAGCGGCGAATACCGTGTGATCACAGATAACCGTCTCCCGAACGGTAACCTTTACGCGAATAAATACCACTTCTATCTTGGCGAAGGCGAGACAAAGACTCTCAAACTCGAGAAATACCAGGCAAATCTGGCAGAAATGCTCGACAACTTTGCACTCGATGAGTTCAAGGTATACGATGAGGAAGGCAATGTAGTTCTCGGCAGCGAGCTGACAAAGAACAAAGCGATCCTCATGTGGCTTGAGCAGGGTAAAGAGCCGACAGAGCATATCTTAAACGAGATGCTCGATCAGGAAGACGATTTCCAGGAACTCCCGGCAGATATTATCTTCATGATCAATGGCAAGGGAGCCCTTGAAAATGCAAAAGTACAGAAGGTTCTCGCTACATTCCCGAAGATCAAAGTTTACTACGACAGCTTCGTACCGAACGTAGAGACTCTTGCCAGAAGAATGTACGTAGATCCGGACAAATTACCGTTAGTGATCGTTACAACAAAAGAGCTGAATGCGGTTTATGCATGCAGCGGTTATAACGTAGGAAGCGGCGATATGTTAGTGAAAATCTGCAATAATTTCTAGTATTATTGTAGTAAATGCACATTGACTTTCACGGTGGATTTAGGCATAATAGATATAATGATATTAGTCTAAGTATGAGTGAAAGGAGGAACTAAATATGGACCATGAAATGACTTTTATGGAAGATACTTTAGCGTATTTCGATCCGTCTGTGATGGGTGAAATGGATGATTCCCTCCTGGAACTTTTATGTGAAGACGGTTTCCTGGATCCGGAGGAGATTTCCGAGGCGGAAACTCCGGAAGAAGTGGAAGCACTGATCCGCCGCGCGATCGAGCGTGGTTTCCCGGAACTCTGGGAATTAGAAAGCCTTGATACAGCTGTAAAGCTGATCGTTAAAAAACTCGATTCTCTTCGAATCTGGAAGGACTTGGCAGATGATGATCTTCATCTTCGAGCTCCGCCGGAGATGTGTGCGGATTAACAGAAACACACATCAAACCAAGAGAATAAATAATTAAGGAGAATTTTAATATGGCAACAGTATCTTTAAGAGGAATTAAGAAAGTTTACCCGAATACAGAAAACAAGAAGAAAAAAGGCAAAAAAGGTGAGGAAGCTAAAAAGACTAACCTTACTATCACTGAGGAAGGCGTTCTTGCAGTTCAGGAGTTTAACCTTGAAATCGCAGACAAAGAGTTTATCGTACTCGTAGGTCCGTCCGGTTGTGGTAAGTCCACAACACTTAGAATGGTAGCTGGTCTTGAGGAAATCTCCGGTGGTGACCTTCTCATCGACGGTAAGAGAATGAACGACGTAGCTCCGAAGGATCGTGATATCGCGATGGTATTCCAGTCCTACGCTCTTTACCCGCATATGACAGTATACGAGAACATGGCGTTCCCGCTTAAATTACGTAAGATGCCGGCAGACGAGATCGACAAAGCTGTTCGTGCAGCTGCTGAGACTCTTGACATCACTCAGTACCTTGAGAGAAAACCGAAAGCTCTTTCCGGTGGTCAGAGACAGCGAGTTGCTATCGGTCGTGCGATCGTTCGTGAGCCGAAAGCCCTCCTGATGGACGAGCCGTTATCCAACCTTGATGCTAAGCTTCGTAACCAGATGAGAGCTGAGATCATCAAACTTCGTCAGAAACTCGACACAACATTCATGTACGTTACACATGACCAGACAGAGGCTATGACTCTTGGTGATCGTATCGTTATCATGAAAGATGGTGTTATCCAGCAGGTTGGTACTCCGCAGGAAGTATTCGATCATCCGAGAAACCTCTTCGTAGCTGGTTTCATCGGCATGCCGCGTATGAACCTCTTCGATGCAGAGCTTGTTATGAAAGATGGCAAGTATGCAGTTGAAGTTGGCGGAATCAGCGTAGTTCTTTCCGACGACAAGCAGGCTAACCTCAAAGCTCAGAACGTAGCTCCGCAGGCAATCACTCTCGGCGTTCGTCCGGAGCATATCGCTCTTGCAACAGCTGGCGCACCGGCTATCAACGGTATTGTAGACGTAAGCGAGATGATGGGTAGCTCCGTTCACCTTCACGTTACAGCTCTCGGCGTAGACACAATCATTATCGTTCAGACAATGGGTCTCGACCAGGCTACAATGAGCAACTTCGCAATCGGCAAAGCACTTTCCTTCGA
>JAZRLX010000142.1:0-2778 GCA_045647085.1 Pilosibacter sp. | reverse complement strand
TCCATTCCAGGATCCGAGACCGTTTTACTCAGTGCGATGAGAACGAAGGCGTTTTGTCCACGATCGCACAGGAGAACCTCACGGGTATCCGCGTTGTGCGTGCATTCGGCCGCGAAAAGTATGAGAAAGACCGTTTTGAACATCAGAACCAGATCTATACCAATGAGTGGATGAAGCTTTGTACCACATTATCGTTGTTCTGGGGAACCGGCGACCTGGTATCCGGCCTTCAGATCATGCTGATCGTGGTCCTTGGTTCTTATTTCTGTGTAAAGGGCGATATGACTGCGGGCGAGTTTATTGCGTTCGTTTCTTATAATACTATGCTGATCTGGCCGGTTCGTTCTTTAGGCCGTACCATTTCGGAAATGAGTAAAGCCAGTGTTTCTGTGGAACGAATCCGTTATATTATGAACTCAGAGGCAGAACAGGATAAACCGGATGCGATTACTCCGGACCTTCATGGCGATATTGAATTTAAGCATGTGACCTTTGGTTACGGAGATATTCCGGTTCTTTCGGATGTAAGCTTTACGATCCCGCAGGGAACAACATTCGGTATCTTGGGCGGAACCGGTTCCGGTAAATCCACATTGATGCATTTGATGAACCGTCTGTATGATCTTCCGGAGGAAAATGGTCAGATCACCATCAGCGGTGTGGATATCGCAGATATGAAAGGCGAGTGGGTACGTGAAAACATTGGTATGGTGCTTCAGGAGCCGTTCCTGTTTTCCAGAACCATCGCGGAGAATATCGGGATTACCAAGGAGCATATTTCCCTCACAGAGATCCGTGAGGCAGCCGCGATTGCCTGTGTGGACCATTCTGTCATGGAGTTTACTCATGGTTATGATACGGTAGTGGGAGAACGCGGTGTGACGCTCTCAGGCGGTCAGAAACAGCGTACTGCTATTGCACGCATGTTAGTCCAGAAGACACCGATCATGGTTTTTGACGACTCCCTGTCGGCCGTGGATGCACAGACAGATGCCTTGATCCGTCAGGCACTGAAAGAAAAACTGGCAGAGGCGACAGTGATCCTGATCGCTCATCGTATCACAACATTGATGCAGGCTGACTGCATTATGGTGCTCGATAAAGGAAAGATCGCAGAGATCGGTTCTCATGAGGAATTGATGGAGAAGAACGGAATCTACCGCAAGATCTATGATATGCAGATGACGGTGGAAGATGAGGAGGTGGAAGCAGATGAGTAAGAAGAACAAAAAAGAAACAGAATTCAAGACGCTTCCATACTTCGGCATCAATAAATTATTGCCATATTTAAAACCATACCGCGGGATTATTTTCTGGATGATCACTCTTGGTTTTGCAGGCGGTCTGGTGGATATTATCCTTCCGCTGTTTCAGGAATATGCCATCGACCATTTTATTGCCAAACAGACCCTGGATACCATGAGTACGTTCATTTGGGTGTATCTTGGTGTGCTGGCATTTCAGGTTATTGCCAACGGAATCTCTGCGTATCAGGCTTGTCAGATCGAGATGTATGTAGGCCGTGATATGAAGCGAGAGAGCTTCAACCATTTGCAGACACTGGCATTTTCTTATTTTAATCAGAATAGTGTAGGATATATTCACGCGAGAGTCATGAGTGATACCAACCGTATCGGTGCACTGGTATCCTGGAGTTTGATGAATGGTGTCTGGTACATTTCCTATATTATCGGTGCGATTTTTGTCATGTTAAAGACCAATGCGAAGCTGGCGTTCTGGGTACTCCTCATTGTACCGGTCATCGCTGTGGTGGCGCAGATGTTCCAGATGAAGCTGGTGACTTTAAACCATAAGATCCGTGAAGTTAACTCTCAGATCACAAGCAATTTCAACGAAGGAATTACCGGCGCAAAAACCACAAAGACTCTGGTGATCGAAAGGAAGATGGAAGACAACTTCAATCATACCACAGAGGAAATGGAGCTTCGTTCCGTTCATGCGACGCACTATCGTGCCCTGTTTGCATCCATGATCTCCTTTGCATCTTCCGCAGCCCTTGCGTTGGTTCTCTGGCAGGGTGGTCGCATCACGATGGAAGGTATCATGGAGATCGGTACCCTTTCTGTGTTCATGTCCTATGCCCTCGGTATGATGGAGCCGATCCAGTGGATCGTACGCTCGATCTCAGATCTGATCACAGTGCAGGTAAATGTAGAACGTTTCTCCACTCTGATGGAGACCCAGTCTGACGTATGTGATTCAAAAGAAGTAGAAGAGAAATACGGCGATTCCTTTGAGCCGAAGCGCGAAAACTGGGAACCGCTGCACGGTGATATTACATTCGAAGATGTGTCATTTAAATATCCGGATGGCGACGAGTACGTTCTGGAACATTTTAACCTGCATATTCCGCAGGGAACCAATGTGGCGATCGTTGGAGAAACAGGAGCCGGAAAATCCACACTGGTCAATCTGGTCTGTCGTTTCTTTGAGCCGACCTCCGGTCGCGTGCTGATCGATGGCCACGATGCAAGAGAGCGCTCTCAGTTATGGCTCCACAGCAATATCGGTTATGTGCTGCAGACACCGCATCTGTTCTCCGGAAGTGTATTAGAAAATCTTCGTTACGGAAATCCGAATGCGACCATGGAACAGATTGAAGAAGCTGTTAAAAATGTTTCGGCGGATGAAGTGATCGCGAGAATGGAACATGGCTATGAAAGCAATGTGGGTGAAGGCGGAGATCTGCTCTCCACAGGTGAAAAACAGTTGCTTTCCTTTGCACGTGCGATCCTGGCAGATCCCAGAATTTTTGTT
>JAZRLX010000141.1:0-12123 GCA_045647085.1 Pilosibacter sp. | reverse complement strand
GATACGTTTGTAACCAGCCTCATCAAGCATCTTGCCAAGGTTCGCGATTGCGTGGAATCTGCTCGGGCTTTCATCTAAAAATTTTAAAAGTTCAGCATTATAATTGGACATAATAATTTCCTCTTCCTTATAAATCTCTATCTATCAGTTTAACAGAATCTTGATGATTCGTAAAGATTATTTCCAGCACGTTGACAGTAAATTTTTTAACCTATATAATATTTTATATATATTTGTCAATAAATTTTGAATAGTACGCAAACAAAAGACAATTTATTATGGAAGAAAACTTTCACAAACTAAGTGGATTATCTTGCTGATTTGACAATCTTCTGGTAAACTATAATATGAACCAAATACGAATGATCAAGAGAAAGTATTGATCGTATTTGTAATTATTAGGAAGGGGTATACATATTATGTCCAACTACAATGCAGAACTTTTAAAATTTTTAGATGAAAGCCCAAGCAGATTCCATGCAATTGCAAACCTTGGCAAGATGCTTGATGAGGCTGGTTACAAACGTATCTCCGAGAGCCATGAGTGGGATCTTGAAGAAGGCGGCAAGTACTACGTAACAAAGAACGGCTCCGCGATCATCGCATTCCGTATTCCGACAATCCCGTTCAAAGGATTTATGATGTCTGCAAGCCACAGTGATTCTCCGTCTTTCCATATTAAAGTAAATGCTGAGATGTTAAACTCTGATGGTTATGTTCGTATCAACACAGAGAAATATGGCGGATGTCTGATGACTCCGTGGTTCGATCGTCCGCTCACAGTTTCCGGTCGTCTTTTAATCGAAACTGAGAATGGCATTGAGACAAAGCTTGTTTATGTAGATAAAGATCTTATGATGATCCCGAACGTAGCGATCCATATGAACCGTGCTGTGAATGATGGCTTCAAATATGATCCGAAGTGTGATTCCATTCCGATGTTTGGTTTAAGTGAATCCAAAGGCGGCTTTATGAAAGCTGTTGCTGAGGCCGCAGACGTAACTGAAGATCAGATCCTTGGACATGATCTTTTCGTTAACATCAGACAGAAAGGTTTCCAGTGGGGCGTAAACAATGAGTTTATCTCCTCTGCCGCTCTTGACGATCTTCAGTGTGCATTTGGTTGCTACCACGGCTTCATGAACGCTACTGAGAGCGCTAATGTTCCGGTATTCGCAGTATTTGATAACGAAGAAGTTGGCTCCAACACAAAACAGGGTGCAAACGGTACATTCTTAGAAGACACAGTTGAGAAGATCTGTGCAGCATTCGGCGTTGAAGTTGCAAGCGCAGTTGCAAACAGCTTCATGGTTTCCGCAGATAATGCTCACGCTGTTCATCCGAACCATCCGGAATATGCTGACGCTACACACCGTCCGAAGATGAACGGCGGTATCGTTATCAAACACGGTACACGTTATGCAACTGACGGCGCTAGCCAGGCAATCTTCGCAGCAATCTGTAAGAAGGCAGGCGTTCCGCTTCAGTATTTCTTCAACCGTTCCGACCTTGCAGGCGGCGGTACATTAGGATGCATCTCCATTTCTCACGTATCCTTAAATACAGTTGATATCGGTCTTCCGCAGCTTGCTATGCACTCCTGTATCGAGACAGGCGGCTCCCTTGATACTGAGTACCTTGTAAAAGCTATGACTCAGGCTTACAGCATGAGCTTCACAGAAACAAACGGTACATTTACATTAAAGTAATTGATATGTAAACATAAAAACCGGCTTCCACTGACGTGGATGCCGGTTTTCTCTTCCAATTACAAACATTCTCCATGACATAATTTCACAAACGCATATAAAATCTTTGCCGTCATCCCCCAGATGACCTCTTCTCCATATCGATAAAAATACACCGGATATTTCCCCTTGCTCCAGTGATAATCTCTGCCGCCCGGTACAAGATCATACGGAAAATCCTCTCCCGGTTCTGTGTGCACCGTCGCAACATACTTCTCGGGCTCATTTTCAATAAACCATGAAAGAGGAACTGTAAATATATGATCTACCTCGTCTTTTGAATAGGTTCCACAATAATTTTTTAATACCCCCAGATAAACATGTACCGTCAATCCGTAATTCATCTCTAAATAATCCAGTGGTGCGATCACTTCGATCTGATCACTTACTATCAATAGTTCTTCCATTGTTTCACGTACTGCCGTCATCTCGTACGATTCCTCGCCTTCTACTCTGCCACCCGGAAAACAAACTTCTCCCGGCTGATGGGTAAGCGCAGAGGAACGCACTTCAAACAGTACTTCCAATTGTCCATTTACCTCTATAACAGGAAGTAACACGGATGAATGACGAGCCTGCACTCTCTCAATAATATTCGGTTTACGATCCTTCCATTGTTCCTTAATTTGTTTTATACGAAATGTGTCTGTTGCCATTATTCCTCCAAAATCATGAATAAGACCTCCTGCGGAGAATGGCCTAATCACTGCCACCCCGAAAGAGGCCTGTTCATAATCTTATTTCATTATTATTTTTTTAAAAACTCCTGCTTTGCATCTGCGAATTCTTTGATGATTTTAATTGCTCCGTCCATACCAACTTTACTGCTGTTAATGCACAGATCATAACTCTTGGAATCACCCCAACGCTTGCTGGAATAGTAATTGTAATAACTTGCTCTCTTCTTATCTGTTTTAGCCATAAAGGACTTTGCCTGTGCTTCTGTCATATCATGACGTCCCATAAGTGTTTGAATCTTCACATCTTCATCAGCCGTGATAAACACCGTAACCACATTTGGAAAATCAGCTAAAGCATAATCAGCACAGCGGCCAATGATCACGCATGACTCTTCAGATGCAATCTGTTTAATGGTATCAAACTGAGCCAAAAACACTTTATGATTCAATGGCATATCCATATACGCAGAACTTGCATAGCCCAGAGAATATGTATCCATTACTAAAGAATATAAGAAGCTGCTTGTCGGTTTCTCGTCATGAGTTTCAAAAATCTCTTTACAAAGACCGCTCTTTTTTACCGCCACATCGATCAGTTCTTTGTCATAGCATTTAATACCTAACTCTTCTGCTAATTTTTTACCGATATGTCTTCCACCGCTTCCACACTCTCGACCGATAGTAATAATAAGGTTGTTACTCATAACATACAGCTCCTTTCCATGTAAATGAAAGTCTTTATATTTATATTATATAATATTTTCAAAATATTGCAATATTTATCAAATATTTTAGACAAAATAATACACCTTGCATCATAGATGAAACAAGATGTATTAGAATTACTATAAAATATTTAACAAACGTTCAAAATATTCCGGTAACGGAGCTGAGTACTCCATATATACTCCGGTTCTTGGATGTACAAAACCAAGAATACCTGCATGGAGAGTTTGACCCTGCAATTTATAAGAACTCTTAGCCGGTCCATATACTGCATCTCCCAGGAGCGGATGTCCAAGGCTTGCCATATGAACGCGGATCTGGTGGGTTCTTCCGGTTTCCAACCGACATTCAATATGAGTGAATTTATCAAAACGTTTTAAAACTTTATAATGAGTTATAGCATGTTTTCCGTTTTGATGATTGATGCACATCTTTTTGCGGTCCTGAGGATGTCTTCCTATCGGAGCATCAACAATTCCTTCATCCTGCTTCAGTACACCATGAACAATCGCCTGATAGCGTCTGGTAATACTGTGTTCTTTTAACTGCTCAGCAATCGAATTGTGTGCGAGATCATTTTTGCATGCGATCAACACTCCTGTTGTATCCATGTCAATACGATGAACGATACCAGGTCTCAGTACACCATTGATACCGGACAAGTCATCTTTACAATGAAACATTAACGCATTGACTAATGTACCGGAATAATGACCGGCAGCAGGATGCACAACCATTCCTTTCGGTTTATTGACTAGGATCACATCATGACCCTCATATACAATATCGAGCGGAATATCTTCCGGAACGATCTCAGGTTCTACCGCTTCCGGAACTTCAAAGGTGATCACATCGCCCTCGGATACTTTATAGCTTGCTTTAGCTGCTTTCTGTCCAACATATACTTCTCCGGACTTTAACAGTTTTTGGATGAAAGAACGCGATAATTCCTCACACTGCTCTGACAAAAATTTATCGATACGGTCTCCCGCAAGCTCTTCTGTTATAAAAATCTCCTGTCTCACGATTATTTCTCCTTTGAAGATAAGAAATCCAGATCTTCGTCTTTATAAAAGAATCCGGTCAGTAAGATCAAAAGTCCGGCTGCTACAACCACATAACAGTCTGCCACATTAAAGATCGGGAAATTGATCAGTTTGAAATATAAAAAATCCACTACAAAACCACGAGTAATGCGGTCGATCACATTTCCGATTGCTCCGGATGCTAAAAGAATGGTGCAAAAGAATAGCGGAAGCATCTTCTTTTCATCCGGCATCTTATAAAGGAACAACAGAATTACGATCACAACTGCGGCTGCAACGACTAAAAAGAACCATTTTTGTCCCTGAAGAATACCGAAAGCAGCTCCTCGATTTTCCGAATATAGAAGTTCAAATACTCCATCCCAAATCACAAATGGACCATTGACACGAAGTTTATCATATGCGAGTACTTTCGTCCACTGATCGAAAATGATCAAAAGAACGGAAAACAAGCTAAATATACCATATCGTTTCCATACTGAATTCATTTGTTAATAAACTCCTCTCTTAATCCATGATCATAGAAAGAGCCTGTTCCATCTCTTCCTCACTCACAGTTTTATCAATATATGCGTGACCGATCTGATCAAGCAAAATAAACTTGATCACTCCGGCCTCCATCTTTTTATCATTTTTTGTAGCTGCAACAACCTCATGTTTTTCAATGGCGCTAACACTCATCGGCATTTGAAAGAACTCCATTGCCTTACGATAACGCTCCACCTGTTCTCGAGACACATAGCCTCTGTCTTCGCAGATTTTTAAAGCTGCCAGTGCACCCAGAGCTACGCAATGACCATGAAGGACGGAAAGGTTCATCAGTTTCTCTACAGCATGACCAAGTGTATGTCCAAAGTTTAATGTTGCACGTTCGTTCTGTTCTGTTGGATCAATCTCAACGACTTCTCGTTTGATCAGGTTGCTTCCATAAACCAATTCACGACAAATCTCAGGGTCACGATCAAATATCTTCTCTTTGTTAAGGAGGATCCATTCATAATATTCTTTATCACGGATCAGACCATGTTTGATCACTTCTCCCATTCCGTTGGAAAACTGTTCAAACGGAAGCGTTTTTAAAACAGAGACATTGGTGTATACCAGTTTCGGCATATGGAATGCACCAATCATATTTTTATAGGAATCAAAATCGACACCGGTCTTTCCGCCAATACTCGAATCTACTTGAGAAAGCAAGGTTGTCGGAATCTGGATAAATCCGATACCGCGAAGATATGTGGCAGCAGTGAATCCACAAAGATCACCGACTACACCTCCACCAAGTGCGATCAGGAAGTCTTTTCGGTCAAATTTATGCTGGATCAGATGCTCATAGACTCCACGAACAGTATCTAGGTTCTTGTTTTCTTCTCCGGCTGGTATAATATATGTTGTGACCTGGCGACAACATTGGGATACAAGAATCTTAATTTCTTCCAAATAGATCGGTGCAACATTGGAATCGGTTACGATGCAGAGTTTTTTCTTTTCACACCCTAAGGAAATTAAATCCTTTGAAAGTCCTTCAAATGTCTCAGAAAGAACAATATCATAGATCGGTTCGTCATTTAAATGTACGACAAGTCTATTTTGATTTGTAATTGTCATGTGAAGTCTCTCCTTATCTATTTGTATTTTAACAGTGTAATTACTGTTCTCCCCTTTTTCGTCTGGCCTCCTGCGGAATCAAATTTAAATTTGCCAATCCCGCGTATGGAGATAATCTCGCCATCTTTTAATGAACGTGATACATTAGTAACAACCTGACCGTTTACAAATACTTTCTCTGATTCAATATATGCGGCTGCCTTTGTCCTCGATAAACGTCCGCAAAGTGCTATAATACTGTCCAGACGAATAGAACTGACGGTTCCCTGTATTTCTTCAAATTCTGGTTTTAAAACCTCTCCGGCATCATCAGTAATTTCTGCTGTGATCGATGTGTGTCGGATTGTTGTCAAAGACTCCGTCAAATAACGGCTCATCTTTTTTAATACAAATACATAAGCGATTCCGTCTTTGATCACAATATCACCGAGCATCGAACGTTCAATTCCTAAATTCATGATCGCTCCAAGATAATCTCTATGTGAGAGTTCTTCTGCAAACTTACGATTTAACGGCGCGATCTTCACACAGTCAAAAGGCGGATCCATAAGCTCCTCCTCGTAAGACGGCAAGAAACAGACAACCTTCCTCTCTGACGACTCAAAGCCGCCGGAAAGTACGAACCTTACCGGCGGCAGCATACCAGATACACTTTGGAAAATTGTCTGTTCGCTTAAATTCAGAAAATCTGTATTTGTAGGAACATCACGTCTGAAACAGGTTTCGCCCAATTCCCGGATCCTCTTCCTGAGTAACTGTTCTTCTTTTTCCATAACTCTTAAATATGAATATTGAGTCCGGAAATGTCAAGTCCACCACCGGAAAACAGGTCCTGGAAATCACCGGAAAGCTCAACGGTCTGCGGAGTTGCGATGAAGATGTAACTGGAAATCTTCTGAAGATTACCATTCATGGAGTAAGTAGCACCAGATGTGAAATCAATGATCCTCTGAGCTGTCTCAGTATTGATGCCTTCCATATTAAGCACTACTGCTTTACCTGCAAGGAGGTAATCACAGATCTCTTTTGCATCTTCTAAGGAAGTTGGCTTGATCAAAGAAACTTCCATACCGCGACGCATAGAAACCACTTTATTGTTTGCTGCATTTGCTCTTGTCGGAAGGAAACGCGGCTTTGCAGTCTCCGGTTCGTCAAAGTCATCAAAATCATCATCCTCTACCGGTTTCTTGTTAAAAATACTCTTCTTCGCCGGTTTCTCATCCTCTACATAATCATCATCTAAGAAGTAATCATCATCTTCATTGTTATCTAAACGCATTGTGTCCATCAACTTTGTCAGGAAACTCATCTTATTCTCTCTCCCATCTATCTGGAACCGAAGATTCCGGTTCCTACTCTAATCATAGTCGCCCCCTCTTCTACGGCAACTTCATAATCACCGGTCATACCCATCGAGAGGACACTCATAGTACCATTATCAATGTTTTTAGTTTTGATGTCAACATATAATTGGTACAATTCTTTAAAATATTTTCGATTTTCTTCTGCATCTTCGACAAACGGTGCGATGGTCATAAGACCTTTTACACACACATGCGGGAAGGTTTTGATGATCTCGAGAGTCGGGATCACTTCCTCCATTTTAAGACCAAACTTGCTGTCTTCTTCAGCAACATTGACCTCAAGAAGAATCTCTTTTACCATATTTCTCTTTGCTGCTTCTTTTTCGATCTTCTCAGCCAGATGCACACTGTCTACTGAATGGATCAGAACAGCTTTTTCAATGACCTGGCCGACTTTGTTTGTCTGTAAATGACCGATCATATGAAACTTTGCATCTTCCGGCATCTGTGGAAATTTCTCGCTAATCTCCTGAACTTTATTTTCACCGAAGGTTCTTGCTCCGGCAGCATAAGCTTCCATTAACATGGAAACCGGTTTTGTTTTACTAACGGCGATCA
The DNA here is from genome assembly GCA_045647085.1 of Pilosibacter sp. Taxonomy (GTDB): domain Bacteria; phylum Bacillota; class Clostridia; order Lachnospirales; family Lachnospiraceae; genus Pilosibacter. Next base: position 4,393 of record JAZRLX010000141.1, on the reverse strand, counting down.
AAGTTACTTCCTTCGGATCTCTGCCGGCACGCGCACAGGCAGCCTCCATACGGCTTTTCACTTCCGCATAATTCATTGCAATTGACATAATATGTCGTCCTCCACTTATTACTGATAAATTACCATTCCGTTTGCAGTCACAGCATTCGCATTCAGCACAATATGATCGTAGACAGAAAGGCCGTAATCTGTACCTTTTGAAACGGTATAATACTCGTCATTTGAATTCAGCACTTCGATCTTACGGAATGCTGTGTAGCCACGGTTAATATTGTAAACGCCCTGTAGAGATGCTTTTGTACCAACCTGATAACGATCCTGAGAATTCTCTTTTACCAGATAATCTCCGGCTTTCAACTCACTCTTTTCTCCGGAATCTACATAATAGTAATCTTCATCAGCATTATAAATATCACAAGAAACCAATACAATACTTGGTCCGTTTTCTGTGTAGGTTTCTTTATAAAATCCTCGTGCGGAACCGGATTGAGTTTTTACAAGAAACTCTTTCGGGATCAGGAAAAAGTTCACGTCTGCAACTGCAGTTCTTGGGATCTTTAATCCGGTTACCTCTTCTGTGACGATCTCAAATTCCACGAAACGGCTTCCGATAAACTGTTCCATATATTTTGTAAAATCCAATTTTCCGTATAATGCACCGTCACCGCCTGTGACCATAGAAAACTGTGCACTGGTTCGAAGATCTTTTCCATTGAAAGTTACCATTAAAGAAGTCTTTCCATTATAGAGAACTTGTTCTTCTGCTCCGAGCGGGAATATAATGGACCAGTCACCGGACGTTACTACTTTATAAGCAGGCGAACCACTCTCAATAAGCTGTCCGGATTTGACCGGATTCTTTTTGTAATTTGTCTTATCAAACATCTCCGCTGTTACTTCAGCAGGAGTCAAGGTCTCCATACCGTCAACTGTATAAGAGATAATACCGGATCTGTCAGAACGAACCTGCTCAAAGTTCACACCCAGTTCATCGATCACACTGTCCAGATTCTTCAATGTGTCAATATTTACAAACTCCAAAACTTCAGAATCCAGCTCATATCTGGAATCATACACTGCTTCAAAGTTATCATCTGAAAAAGTCTGACTGAATTCTGAAAGTTCTTTCTTTAAAGAAGTAAGATTCTCAGCAGATAATGCTACCGAACCGTCTGTACGCTCTTCCAGAAGCTTGGAAAGAGTTCCCGTTTCGTCAATGGAATAAATTCTGGTGCCGACAGCTGCACGTTTTCCTTCGCGCATATAAAAGTTGATATTTCCGGCACGTTCAGTATACTTTGGTTCTTCTTCTCTCAGAATAATACCCGTATGTCTCTGGTCATTTACGATGCTTCCTTCTACCACTTCATAGAATTCCACTTTATCTCTTTGCATATATGTATATACATAAAAAGCCATATATACAAAGATCAACGCAAACATAATCAGACCGATATTTATATTAAGAGGTTTTCGATAACGGACAACCTTTTTATTTTTCTTTTTAGCCATAAAGACACCCTCCAAAAAACTCCCTATCGAAACGGGAGTTTCCTCTATTATACTGGCATTATCTGAAAAGTGCAAGGACAAAGAAACAACCATCAAAGAAAATACCGGGTATGAATCTCTTCATACCCGGCAAAATTATGTTCGTTCGAATTAGTGGTGGAACAGACGGATTCCTGTGAATGCCATCGCCATACCATATTTGTTACAAACTTCGATTACATTGTCATCACGAACAGATCCGCCCGGCTGAGCAATGTACTTAACACCGCTCTTCTTAGCACGCTCAATGTTGTCACCAAACGGGAAGAATGCGTCAGAACCGAGAGCTACATCTGTCATCTGATCTAACCAAGCGCGTTTTTCTTCTCTAGTAAATACTTCCGGCTTCACTGTGAATACTCTCTCCCAAGCGCCGTCAGCAAGTACATCTTCATACTCATCGCCAATGTAAACGTCAATCGCATTATCACGATCTGCACGTTTGATATCTGCTCTGAACGGAAGGTTTAATACCTTCGGGTTCTGACGTAAAAGCCAGTTATCAGCCTTCTGACCTGCAAGACGTGTGCAGTGAACACGAGACTGCTGACCTGCACCGATACCGATTGCCTGACCGCCTTTTACATAACATACAGAGTTGGACTGTGTATACTTTAATGTAATAAGTGCGATCACAAGGTCCATCTTCGCGGAATCCGGCATCTCTTTGTTGTCTGTAACAATATTGGAAAGAAGGTCTGTATTGATATCCAGATTGTTTCTACCCTGCTCAAATGTTACGCCGAATACCTGTTTACGCTCGATCGGATCCGGAACATAATTCGGGTCGATCTGGATCACATTGTAATTGCCGTTCTTTTTCTGTTTGAGGATCTCGAGTGCTTCGTCTGTGTATGCCGGAGCGATCACACCGTCAGAAACTTCTCTCTTGATCAGTTTTGCTGTATCAGCATCACATGTATCGGAAAGTGCAATAAAATCACCGAAAGAAGACATACGGTCAGCACCTCTTGCTCTTGCATAAGCACATGCCATCGGAGAAAGCTCACCGAGATCATCTACCCAGTAGATTTTCTTAAGAACATCGTCCATCGGAAGACCAACCGCTGCACCGGCCGGAGAAACATGCTTAAAGGATGTCGCTGCCGGAAGGCCGGTTGCCTTCTTTAATTCGCTTACTAACTGCCAGCCGTTAAACGCATCTAACAGGTTGATATAACCCGGTCTGCCGGATAATACTGTAATCGGAAGATCTGCGCCGTTTTCTACATAAATCTTAGACGGTTTCTGGTTCGGGTTACAACCGTACTTTAATTCCATTTCCTTCATTTCAGATCAAACTCCTTTTGGTAATTATTTATTCTTATTGATGATTCTGGATTCGTAATTGCCTGTTTCGATATCAATGAAACGAACAAACAGAGAAACTTTATTGTCCTCGTTTAAGTTTTCCCAGATCATGTTTGTGAAGGAATCGATGTCTCCGTCGATCTCTACACGTTTCGGCTCACCTTCGAAACTCGGAAGCGGATTTTCATTTCTAGCATATGTGTGAATGAAACGACCTTCACCCGCAAGCGGATTCTCATACGCAAATGTGTAACGGTTGTTAGCTTCCGGATTGCCATCGCTGCTCTTTAAGATGGACATTGCAAAGTTGTACTTACCGTTTTCGATGTGCATGATACCGGAGATACGCGGTGTGTAGTTCGGGCCGTCCGGCTCGTACTGACGACATCTCAAGGACTGCTCAAAAGTCATCTGTTTGTCCATACCGTCATAGATTGTATCTGTCTGGTCGCCATTTGTTACGATAGTTTTATTGCCAAGTACACGAACCGGTGCATAAATGATCAGACTCGGATCCTCTAATTTCGCCGGATCAAATGCCTGTGTACGGATACCTGCGCCGTCTTCTACAAATACGCGGTTTCTGCTGTTTTCACTTCTGCCCATGATGAAGTATGCTGTAACAGCTGTCTTTCCGTCTTTGGATTTACCAATCACAATTCCTCTGCCCGGATATGCGTTGCCTCTTAATTCCTCTGCGAGAGATAATAATTTCATCGGAAGTTCCTCCTTAATAATGAATATGTACAATTACATGTTATTACCATTTAGGTCATACCTATATGTAGCATATCACATTTTTGTGTCAATGAAAACAGAAAAAATTAAAAACTCTTACAGAAAATTAAGAAATGTTATATTTTTTGTCAGTTTATTTCCTGCGCCTTATCTGATATAATGAAAAAAAAGGAAAAATAGGAGGAAAAATCTATGAGAAAACAGATTACACTTTTCGCGATGCTGATGGTTTGTGCAGCGGTTTCCCTTTCCGGCTGCAAGAAAGATAAAGAAGTGGATTTAACAGGAATCCATACAACTGCTGCAGAGACAACTCCTGTTGCTGAAACGATGGCACCGGAAACAACAGCTGCCATTGAAACCACGGAAGCTGAAACGACAAAAGCAGGTGCTGATGCCTCCGAAGCGCTCAGTGTACGCTCTAAGATTGCAACAGAAAAGACAGGAAAAGTTTCAATCGAGTATCCGATCCTCTCCAATCTTCGCGATGATAAGACTGCTGAAAAAGTCAATAACCTGATCAAAGAGCATGCAACAAAACTGATCTCCGACTTTGAACTGGATCCTGAAAAAGATAATGTAACGATCGCATGTGATGTCATTTCTCTCGACCGCAGTAAAGCTGTGTTAGAGTTTACAGGCTCCGTGATGGCAGACGGAGCAGCTCATCCGACCGGTCTGTATTATACGATGTCTGTTGATCTTTCTAAAGGTACATTGCAGGGTCTCAGTGATTATGCAGATGCTTACACTATGGCAGGTTACATTTTATCTGATGATTGTATTATCACTA
>JAZRLX010000140.1:0-8781 GCA_045647085.1 Pilosibacter sp. | reverse complement strand
CCTTGACGGATTCTCCATTAGAACAACTTTTTAATCCTACCGCAGCACAAAAGATCAATATTACAATTCCGATCGCCACCAACAGGATCTTTGCAAAATCCGGACTCTGACGACGTCTGCGTCTTCTTCTTGTGGTGGAAGTCGATTTTCTCGCTGTACCGGAACCTGCACTTCTTGTATTCTGAGCTGCCGCTGCACGTTCTACACTACGCTTCGTCGCCGTCTGTGTGCTGCGTTTTGTCGCTGCAGAGCTACGGGAACCGGAACCGCGCCCTGAGGCTCCGCGAGCACGGGCAGTATCTCTCTGTCCGCCCTGAGTTCTCTTTGTATCACCCATTATTTCACCCTATTCTACCCCATCTTCGGGGATTATCATAATCAACATTACTGGATATAGTGCATACCCGAACACTAGTATAGCACAAATAGTGGAAAATGGAATAACATATTTCTTAAATTTCTTTTCCAAAGTTATGAAATGTGGTAAAATCTTATCTGGACGCAGAACAACTGCTCCGGAAAGAAGGAATCTTATGAAACTGGTCGATTTACACGTTCATTCTAATGCATCTGATGGTTCACTGTCTCCAGCTGAAGTTGTTCTTGCTTCAAACGAAGCAGGACTCACAGCAATCGCACTGACAGACCACGATACTGTATCCGGTGTTTCAGAGGCACTGGAAACTGCTGATCCACTTGATGTGGAAGTCATCCCGGGAGTGGAGCTTTCATGCTTATATAAAGAAAAAGAAATTCACATCTTAGGTCTTTACATTGACCATAATAGTGAATCTCTTCATCAATTTCTTACATCAACTGCAAAAAAACGTCGCGAACGAAATGAAAAAATGGTAGAAGCATTTCGTTCCGACGGTTTTGATATATCTATGGATGACTTATTATTGGGAAATCCAAAGACAATCATTACCAGAGCCCATTTTGCTCGAGCTCTGGTCAATAAAGGTTATGTCTCATCTCCGGAACAAGCCTTTAAAAAATATTTGGATCCGGACCGTCCATATTACCGAAAACGTGAGGTCATCACTCCGGAAGAGTCCATCAAAGCCATTCGTGAGGCAGGAGGATTTCCGGTACTCGCACATCCGTGTCAATATAAGCTTGGATGGCAGGGCATCGAGGATCTCGTTGTGGAACTTCGATCCTACGGTCTTTTAGGACTGGAATGTTTCCATTCTTCCAACAATCAGCATGAAAGCGGAAAACTCCGCGCCATAGCCCTGAAACATGATCTGGCTTTGACCGGAGGTTCTGACTTCCACGGCGCCGCAAAGCCGGACATCCAGCTGGGTGTCGGTCGAGGCGGTCTGAAAGTTTCCGCTGCTTATCTGGATACCATCAAACTTGCCATGTTTTTTGGACAAGTTCTCGGATCTTTTTAGAGAGGGCGGCCACGAATCTGTGGTCGCTCCCTCCACTTGTTACACCAATTACCATTTCTTTTTCTTTGATCAATCCCGGAAAATAGAAATCACAGTCTTCTTTTTTCGATGCATTGTTGACAGGAATTCCTAACGCCTTGCAATCACATACCACATCTCCATTCACATGTTCCAATGCGGCCGCCAGCACAAATGTCCATCTATTTCCTTCATACCCGGAGAAACTGTTCAAGCATTCTTTCGAATAGGTCTCATTTTTCCAAATAATCTTTCCTGTCTCTGCAAGCTGTTCCAGCTTGTCTGTAACCTTCGGTGAAATCAAAACAATCTTACAGCCAAACTCCAGCAACGAAACAATTCTTCTCTCCGCGATCACTCCACCGCCGATGACCAAAATGGGTTTTTCTTCCAAATTTACAAATAATGGAAAATATGCCACTATTTCAACTCCTTCAAATACAGATCCGTCAGAGAATAACGAATCTTTCCATTGTATCCTTTTACAGTATCTGCCATAGCCATAGAATTTAAAATTGCCTCTTCCGTAGCCTCAGCAACTGCCTCAAATACATCATCCATCATATTCTCATTGAGCTGTCTGTAAGATACAACTGCACGTTCTTCATCTTTATTGAAACGATTTCCGGTAGAGAATCCAAGCATGATGTCTCCGCTTCCATGTCCCATAAAGGAACCACATCTGGAAAGACCAACACCGGCTCTGCGAATGATTCGCTTTAACTGACGATCGGATACAGGAAGATCGGTACCAATGACCATCATGATAGAACCTTCGTCTTTTTTTGCTTCATTGATCTTCGCACTGAGATATTCTCCCAACGGTTTTCCGTCTAACACAAAATTCTTTGTTTTACCGAAGTTAGACTGTACCAATACTCCGACCGTATAGGTTTCACCATCTTTGGTCACAAGTCTGGAAGCAGAACCGATTCCGCCTTTTAATCCAAAACATGTCGTTCCTTTTCCGGCTCCCACATCACCTTCTGCAAAATCTTCACATGCAGAATCAATAGCTTTTCGAACTTCTTCAATTCCGATCACACGCTCTGCGATCTTATTGAGACTCGCATCATTACACTCACCTACGACCGGATTACTGGATGTTACAGAAACACCTTCATTGGCAGAACGCTCCACAATATAGTCGATCAGCGCATCCTGCACTCGACCTACATTTAATGTATTCGTCAAAGCGATCGGAGTCTCCAGTGTACCCAACTCTTCTATCTGAGGAATTCCTGCAGTCTTTCCAAAACCATTGTGCACAAATGCAGCTGCAGTCAGTTTATTTACAAACATATTATCTTGACATGGCATAATAACTGTTACACCTGTTTTATGTTCTTCTGTGTCCACCGTATAATGTCCGACTGTTACTCCCGGAACATCAGTAATCTTATTTAATTTGCCTGTTTCATGAGTTCCGATTACAATTCCATATTCTCTGATTCGCTTCTTCATCGTTATTATCCTTTCCCGGTCTATCCGAACTTCCCTCTTAATTGATCTTTCTAAATCCCTTCTCAATCAAAATTGCATCAACCTGTTCTTCCTCTGCAAAAAAGGTTCCCTGTGCCATCTGAACACTTCCGCCACCACGTCCGGACAGTTTCTGATTTAACTCTTTTGACAGCAGACGCATATCCTCTTCCCGGCTTCCCATAATATAAATAAAACCATTGTCTTTATTTCCGGATAATGCAAGTACGGTTTTACACTTCTTTTCTTCCAGCATACGATTTGCCAACATGCGCAGATGCTGCGCGCCAAACTCTTTTTCAATGATATAGAGATTATCCTCGCTGCATTCCAATCCATTGACTCTGCTTTCGATCATACCACGGTAGCATTCGGAAAGTTTTTCCTGAAGTTTGGAAATCTCACCTTTCATTTTTTCTACCGCATTTGAAATTTCAGTGGGTTTCGCAGAAAGCAGATTGGAAATTTTCTGCACTTCGATTCTCTTCTTTTCATAGTCCGCCATCGCACGTTTGCCACAAAGAAGAGAAATACGAACTCCTCCCTTATAATGGATCATGGTCAGGAACTTCACAAGACCGATCTCTCCGGTACGTTTTACATGTGTTCCACAGCAAGCACATGTGTCTCCTCCCGGAATCTTTACAATGCGCACATCTCCGGTGAGTTCTTTTTTACTTCTGTAATCTAATGCATCCAATTCTTCCTTCTCCGGAAAATCTGCATAGATCTCGCGATTATCCCAGATGATCTCATTGGCTTTTTTCTCGATTTCCATCAGCTCATCCCACTCGATCAATCCGTTAAAATCGATGGTCACCTCATCTGCACCCATATGAAACCCTACGTTATCATAACCAAATCTCTCGTGGATCAGTCCTGATACTAAGTGCTCTCCGGAGTGCTCCTGCATGTGAATAAAGCGCGGCTCCCAATCGATCACACCGTGCACGGTATCCCCTACATTCAACGGTGCTTCCAGATAATGTGTTACAACACCCTGTTTTTCATGTACTTCCAACACCTTTACACCGCCAAGAACACCTGTGTCTGTCGGCTGCCCGCCACCTTCGGGATAAAATGCGGTCTGATCCAGTACAACCTCATAACCCTTTTTTCCTTTTTCGCAAGATAATACGGTACCTTCAAACTCTCTGATATATGATGAATCATAATATAACTTCTTCATAATTTGCTCCTTAAATATATTCTAATCTTCAGTATATCATTATTCCTTCTATTCCACAATTATTTTTCTGAGTCAGGCAATACTGACAACCCTTCCGTCATATGATGAAGTGTAAAGAAATTTCCCTGGAGGAATGTATCATGAGTGATTTAGCAGCAACAAATTGTGGATGTGGTTGCGAAACAACAAATAACAACTGTGGATGTGGAAACAACATCATTTGGATCATCCTGCTCTTATCCTGTTGTGGTGGTTGGGGACATAACAGCTGTGGTTTTGGCAATGATAACAACTGTATCTGGATCATTCTTCTGCTCTTCTGCTGTGGAGGCTGGGGTGGAAACGGCGGCGGTTTCTGCTGATAATCGTTCCGAAGGCGGGTGCTTACCCGCCTTTCTCTTCTTTCTTATTTGTATCTTCTTCCATTTCGTTGATCAGTTCTAAATCAAAATCTTCTTCTATTTCGTAAACACTATTTCCATCTATGATCAAACGATAATACATATCCCATTCCTCCTATATTCATCATTGTATTCGGAATTTAAAATAACGGTTCCTTTCACAGATTTCAATTTATCTGCATGATTCTGCTTTCTGATTCATATATTTCAAAAGAGAAGGAGGCTGTACCATGACTGAAAAAAACTTAAAACTAACAGAACTTGACTATGCGATCGCTGATCACCATATGCAGATGCTGAAGGCTGCACTTCCATACATGAAAATTGCAGAACAGCGTTCTCTTTCCTTATTTATAAAATGGAACGAACTCATGCGTACCATGAATTTCTTTTCTGAAAATGATGAAGGTATGATGAGCATCTGTTCTCTGGATGAGGACCATACATCTCCGGCAGACATGCTTGCTGCGATCAAGCCTTACGCAAGTCTAAAAGAACAGGATATGATCGACTTTCTTTCTAACCTGCTTCAACATCGTCAAACAAAAGAAAATCGTCCAAATTTTTCTTTGGATCAATTGCTTTCTATACTTCCACCGGAACAACAGTCTCGTTACGAAACCTTGCAGATGGTCATGCAGGCACTCAATCAAGGATAGGAGGGTCCACTCAATGAGTCAGAAATCCATTCATCAAGATCAACGCTTACACCATCTGGATCCTGAGCGACTTACACGCTTAACCAAACTTGCAGAACAGCTTTCCAGCACTCCGGATAATAAAAAAATGTCCACATTCCTAAGTATTCTACAGGAAATGCGGTCATCTGATCTTTCATTTTCCTCAAATGAGCAGGACCTTCTATTTACCGTGCTGACAGAACATATGAGTGATCAAGAAAAGCAGAAAGTAATGATGATCCGCCGACTATCCTCACAATTGACGAAAACACCTTAAAAAAAGAAAACGCAGCTGAAAAACGATCATCAGCTGCGTTTCTTATTATAATTGTAAATTATGCCTGTTTTACATACTGGTCAAGCCATGCATGAATCTCTTCTAATCTGCGGATTCTCTTGTTCGGTTTACCGGAGTTGGAAACACCGTGGTGCTCACCATGGATGATGAGAAGCTTGGACGGTACACCGTGATACTGAAGGGCAGAGAACATCTGAACACCCTCTGTCAGCCATGTACGATAGTCTTCATCTGCATGGATAATCAGAGCCGGTGTCTTGATCTGGTCCGCATACTTCATCGGAGAAAGCTCCCACATCTTATCATGGTTATGCCATACATCACCGCCAAGCTGTGTAGTATTGAAGGAATAACCGATATCTGTTGTATTGGTCTTAGAAACCCAGTTTGCAATGGAACACTGCGGAACGGCTGCTTTGAAACGGTCAGTATGTCCGATGATCCAGTTACTCATGAATCCACCGTAACTAATACCCATAACTGCAAGACGATTGCCATCCATTGCCGGATAACGTCTTAATACTTCATCTGTGAAGAACATCAGCTGATCGTAATCGATGGAACCCTGCTTTGCAACGATGTCAGCAAATTCATTGCCTTTTCCGTCACTGCCGGTCGGGTTTGTGTAGAATACAAAATATCCACTGGACGCATAGGTCTGGAATTCGTGCTGTAAGTGTGCACCGTAAGCGCCCTTCGGACCACCGTGGATAGTTAAAATACCCGGATAAGACTTATTCGGATCATAATCTACCGGCTTAATTACAAAACCATCCAGTTCTACGCCTTCATGCACAAACACGAAATGCTCTACCGGACTGATCTTAATTTCGTTCTGAATCTCTTCGTTCAAAGATGTAAGTTTGGTCTCTACGCCGTTTTCCCAACAGTAAAGCTCAGAAGCAGTCTGATTTCTTCTGCCGATAAAGTAGATCTTGCCATTCTTAATATCAAACATATTTACTGTGCCGGCTTCGCCGATCACTACGTTTGCATTTCCGTCCAGATCAAAACTTGTCATCACAACGTCCGTTCCGTTTACACCGATCACATAAATGATATCATCTACCGTCGCCTGGTTTGTACCGCCTGCCATATTCATGTCTGTGGAACATGCAGAACGTGTACTGAAATCATAGTGAAGGAGCATCTTCGGCTCGCCATTTTCAATTGTATAAAGATCCGGGTTTTCATTGTAGCCGAAACGTTTCATATCAGAACCCATGAAGTCGATTCTGCCATTTCTGCGACAAGCATAAGTAACAGAGAAAGCACCCTGCGGAAGAATTTCCACCACTTCACCTGTTGTTTCTACATACTCATAGAGTGCGTTCTGCGGCATTTTCTTCTGTGTATATGTATTGCATGTAAAGAATACCGTATTATTTTCTGCCCAGAATGCATCCACCTGACCATATTCCGGAGAAAGAACCTTCATATCACCTGTTGTAAGATCATAACGATATAAACGATCACGCACTTTATTAGTAATGCCAACACCATTACTCCAGAACGGCATCTCATCAAATACTTCGAAATCTTTCTCTCTCTTCTGATATGCTTCATGAACGGATGCATAGATCGCACCATTCTGATACTGCATCTTTCCTACTTTATGCGGAACAGCATCCTTGAATACTGCCTCACCACCAGTCACATTCATGGTGTAGAAACATGTCCAAGTCTCACCGTTTTTCACTTTCTTCTGGTATTCTGCTTCGCGGTTACCCGTGAAAAGAATTGTCTCGTTATCGATCCAGATAAAGTTTCTCTCTTTGTTGCCGGATGTAAGCTTGCTTACTGCTTTTGTCTCATCATTATATAACCAAAGGTTGGAATCGTAGCTGTTTCCTTCAATGCTCGGCTGAACCACTGCAAATACACCAAATTTTCCATCCGGAGACATTGCAAGGTTGGTCGGATAACGGAAGCTTGCGAAATCCGTAATTTTCATAGTTCTCTGTGTCATAATGTATCCTCCTAAAAAAGAGCCCTGCAGGCAATGCCCGCAGGACCCAATAAAATCCGAACTTACTGCCTATTATGCTTTCAGATATTTCTCAAACCAATCATACATCTCTTTTAATCTGCGGAGTCTGTGTGTTGGCTTACCGGAACGGGAAAGTTCATGGTTCTCACCATGGAACAGGCACATTCTTGTCTCTACGCCGAAGAATTTCAGAGCAGAGAACATCTGGATCGCATCACCCATCCAGCAACGGTAGTCTTCGTCAGACTGGATAAATAATGTCGGAGTCTTCGCCATATTCGCATATTTCAGCGGGGAATGTGTCCACATCTTATCCGGGCTGCTCCACGGATCAGATTTGATCTGGTCCATGTTGAAGTAGTAACCGATATCAGTTGTCATACATTTAGAAATCCAGTTAGAAATGGATCTCTGGGAAGCTGCAGCTGCGAAACGTGTTGTGTTGCCGATGATCCAGTTTGTCATATAACCGCCATAGGAACCGCCCATTACACCGAGACGTTTCTCATCGATCTGCGGATACATCTTCAGAACTTCGTCTGTTAATGCCATTACATGATCAAAGTCTACGCTGCCGTGTCTTCCGGAAAGGTCTGCAAACGCATTGCCGCGTCCGTCGGAACCTAACGGGTTTGTGTAGAATACAAAGTAACCTTCATTTGCAAAGAACTGCATCTCGTGGAAGTATACAGAACCGAAGATTACTCTCGGGCCGCCATGGATTGTTAAGAGACCCGGATAAGTCTTAGTCGGATCATAGTTTGCCGGTTTCATAACATAACCGTCAAGCTCGCATCCCTTGTATGTAAATGTAAACTCTTCGATCGGACATACATTTCTCTCAGCAAGAATTTCATCGTTGAAGAATGTTAATTTCTTCTCTTCTTTGCCGTCAAAGCTGTAAATCTCAGAAAGACCAAGATCACGCATTGCTGCATAGTAGAACTTGTCGCCGCAGAGGCAGAAGTTGTTGATGGAACCCTGTCTGTCGATCAAAGTCTCGAAGTTACCGTTTTCATCAAAACGTCTTAATACAGTATTCTTTCTTGTTGTGGAAAGAGTGTAGATGTATTTATCGTCATGAGCTTTGTCACCACCGTCGGAGAACTTCACGTCAGAACCAACTGTGTTGTGAACGCTGTCATCATAATCAGCAAGGAATTTCACTTCGCCGTTTTCTACTGTGTAAAGCTTGCAGTTTTCGTTGCAGCCGTACAGTTTCATATCGGAACCGAAGAAGATCACTTTACCGTTTAAGATACAAGCATACTCGATCTTCATATCCTTCTGCTCAACAAGAACTTCTGTTGTACCATCCGTTAA
>JAZRLX010000139.1:0-3681 GCA_045647085.1 Pilosibacter sp. | reverse complement strand
GTCCGGAAGAGTTTGCGATGAACGCCAGGATCAGCGGTACGTTCCGTGATCAGAAGATCGCGGAATTATATCGTGAGTACCAGACTCAGCTGAAAAAGAATAATGCACTGGATTTCGATGATCTCCTGGTTAAAACCGTGGAATTATTTGATAACAATCCGGAAATCCTGGATTATTATCAGGAGAAGTTCCGATATATTATGGTAGATGAGTACCAGGATACGAATACGGCTCAGTTCAAATTGGTAAGCCAGCTGGCAAAGAAATATGGAAATATTTGTGTTGTCGGAGATGACGATCAGTCGATCTACAGTTTCCGCGGAGCCAATATCCGCAATATTTTAAATTTTGAGGAGACATTTCCGGGCGCAAGAGTGATCAAGTTAGAGCAGAATTATCGTTCCACCAGAACTATTTTAAATGCTGCTAACGGTGTGATCCGCAATAACTCCGGAAGAAAAGACAAAACATTATGGACGGAGAATCCGGAGGGAAGCCGCGTGCGCGTCAAGATCTTCGACACAGCGTATGATGAGGCAGAGGGTATTGTAAAAGACATGATCAAGCAGGGTGGTCCTTGGAAGGATTATGCGATCCTGTACAGAACCAATGCTCAGTCCCGTATCATAGAAGAAAAATGTATTGCATATAATGTACCTTACAGATTGGTGGGCGGTGTAAACTTCTACCAGAGAAAAGAGATCAAGGATATCCTTGCATATTTAAAAACCATTGCAAACGGACGCGATGACCTGGCAGTACAGAGGATCATCAACGTTCCGAAACGAGGGATCGGCGCCACGACGGTTGGCAAGATCAATTTATTTGCTATGGAACATGATATGAATTTTTACGATACACTTCTTCGGATCGCAGCTGTTCCGGGTATCGGAAAGACAGCTGCCAAAATTGACAAATTTACAGATGAGATCGGTCGCTTCCGTCAGATGCTGAGAGCCGGGGAATCCATTCAGGATGTGATCGAAGAGATCCTGTCCTCTACCGGATATAAGGAAGAACTGCAGGAAGAGGGCGAAGTTGAAGCGGAAACACGTCTTCAGAACATCGATGAGCTTGTCAGCAAAGCAGTTTCTTACTGGGAAGATGCGGATGAACCGTCTCTGGACGGATTCTTGGAAGAAGTCGCGTTAGTGGCAGATATTGACAGTATGGATGAATCGGAAGATCGTGTGATCCTGATGACTTTGCATGCTGCTAAGGGCCTGGAGTTCCCGATGGTATATTTGACCGGTATGGAAGAAGGCTTATTCCCAAGTATGATGGCGATGCAGGAAAATCCGGAATCCCTGGAAGAGGAACGCAGACTTTGTTATGTGGGAATCACTCGCGCGGAACAGGAGTTGATGCTGACGGCAGCCAGACAGCGTATGATCAAAGGAGAGACCAGATACGAAAAACCGAGCCGTTTCCTGCAGGAACTTCCGGAAGAGTTCGTAGAACGTCTGGAACAGGAGAATTCCATTTACACCCGACGCCGTGTGCAGAGCGAATATGAGGATAGTGACCTTCCGTGGAATAATCGTTCGGAGGGGATCAGCTTATTTGGCCAAAAGAGCAGTGTGTACGCTTCAAAAACTGTAAAAACGGCACCGGAAAAACCGTCTTACGGAAGTGTATATAAGATTCAGAAATCAAATACATTGGAATATGGTCCCGGTGATCGCGTCAATCATATGCGCTTCGGAAACGGTACAGTAAAGAGTATCGTGGATGGAGGAAAAGATTACGAAGTAACCGTAGAATTTGATACGATGGGTGTCAGAAAGATGTTTGCTTCGTTTGCAAAATTGAAAAAAGTTTAATATTTTGCAAAATATTTTGATAAAGTTAAAAAATAGGATAGTAAAATACTGAAAAAAATGTTATACTGTTTCAAAGGAATGCTATTTTCCGATTTTAAGATCTAGAAAGGATGCGTGGGATATGAGCAGATTTGATTTTAGTAAGTTTGATATGATGGGCAAAGACGCTGTGGCAAAGATGGAAGAAATGATCAATCTTTCCAGACTGAATGATTTCCTGAACAAAAAGGAAGAGGAAGATAAACAGAAAAATTGTATCCTCTGGATCCTTGCGATTATCGGTGCGGTAGCAGCGGTAGCAGCCATTGCGTATGCAGTATATCGTTTCTTTACACCGGATTATCTGGAAGATTTTGAAGATGACTTCTTCGAAGATGAATTTGATGACGATTTCTTTGAGGATGAAGAGATCGAACCGATCCCGGCGAAAGCAGAGACAGAGGAAGCATAAGAGTGATATTAGTAAACTGCGGCAGAAGAGATTCGGCCGCAGTTTTTATTTTTTTAGAGTATGTTTGTGATTTAATTAACGGCCGTATAGAAAACTTACTTTTATACACCCAAGATGGCGATGAGAGTTAAATAAAATAAGGATTTTTCCTTGTTTTTTAAGGAAAAAATGTACCTTAAAAAATACGAAGATACAATTCATTTGGTCTATACTTTTTTGGAAATATCTTGTATAATTATGGCAACTTAATTGTTAACGCTTTTCACCAGAGAAGCAGTCTTATAAAGACTCTCTCAGATGTTTGGCAACAAAAAAGAAAAGAGGTTATGCAAAATGGCTATGATCAATTTAGAGAACTATGGTATTCTCGGCGCTACAGAGATCGTTCACAATCCGTCTTACGAGTTATTATTCGAAGAGGAGATGAAGAGCGATTTAGAAGGCTATGAAAAAGCACAGTTAACAGAGCTTGGTGCTGTTAACGTAATGACAGGTATCTATACTGGTCGTACTCCGAAAGACAAATATATCGTTATGGATGCGAACTCCAAAGATACAGTTTGGTGGACATCTGACGAATATAAGAACGACAACCATCCGATCAGCGAAGACGTATGGGCAGAGTTAAAAGGTCTTGCACAGAAGCAGCTTTCCGGCAAGAGACTTTTCGTTGTAGATGCTTTCTGCGGTTCCAACAAGGACACAAGACTTGCAGTTCGCTTCGTAATGGAAGTAGCTTGGCAGGCACACTTTGTAACAAATATGTTCATCAAACCGTCTGCAGAAGAGCTTGAGAACTTCACACCGGATTTCGTAGTTTACTGCGCATCCAAAGCAAAAGTTGAGAACTACAAAGAGTTAGGTCTTAACTCCGAGACAGCTGTTGCATTCAACGTAACAAGCAAAGAGCAGGTTATCCTTAACACATGGTACGGCGGTGAGATGAAGAAGGGTCTCTTCTCCATGATGAACTACTTCCTTCCGTTAAAGGGTATCGCTTCCATGCACTGTTCTGCAAACGCTGACATGAACGGCGAGAACACAGCTGTATTCTTCGGTCTTTCCGGTACAGGTAAGACAACATTATCCACAGACCCGAAACGTCTCCTTGTAGGTGATGACGAGCACGGCTGGGATGACAACGGTATCTTCAACTTCGAAGGCGGCTGCTACGCAAAAGTTATCAACCTCAGCAAAGAGTCTGAGCCGGATATCTACAATGCGATCAGAAGAGATGCTCTTCTTGAGAACGTAGCTGTTGACGCAGAGGGTAAAGTTGATTTCGCTGATCAGACAGTAACAGAAAATACACGTGTTTCCTACCCGATCCAGCACATCAACAATATCGTACGTCCGGTTTCTTCCGCTCCGGCAGCTAAGAACGTAATTTTCCTTTCCGCAGATGCA
>JAZRLX010000138.1:0-3036 GCA_045647085.1 Pilosibacter sp. | reverse complement strand
TCAAAAATTTTGGCAGATGCTGTGATCAAAGCCTGTCTTCCGGATATGAAATAGGAGGTATTTATGGGTATTACGAAATTAGAAGCTTTAAAAGCGATCGACCGAGACCGCGAATTATTCTGTAAAACAAGTGACCTGATCTGGGATAATCCGGAGACCGCATTCCTGGAACATAAATCCATGGAAATTCTCTGTGACCTTCTGGAAAAAGAAGGTTTTGAAGTGAAAAAGAATATCGCTAATATTCCTACGGCATTTACAGGCACCTTTGGCCATGGAAAACCGATCATTGGTTTCCTTGGCGAGTTTGATGCCCTCTCCGGTCTCAGCCAGGTTGCAGGCTGCGCTGAGAGAAAAGAACTGGTGCCGGGAGCTGCAGGCCACGGCTGCGGTCACAACCTTCTCGGTGTCGGTTCTGTCGCTGCTGCGGTAGCAATGAAAGAATATCTTGAGAAAAATGAAAAAGAAGGCACCGTTGTATTCTTCGGATGCCCTGGTGAAGAAGGCGGTTCCGGAAAAGCGTTCATGGCAAGAGAAGGCGTTTTCGACGATGTGGATTTCGCGATTTCCTGGCATCCGCAGGCAACCAATGAAGTATGGGTTGGAAGCACACTGGCAAACTATCAGATCAGTTATCGTTTCCACGGTATCTCTTCCCATGCTGCGTCTGCTCCGGAAAAAGGCAGAAGCGCCTATGATGCAGTTGAACTTATGAACGTCGGTGTTCAGTATTTACGAGAGCATGTGATCCAGGAAGCCAGAATCCACTGTGCAGTTACAAACACAGGCGGCTTTTCACCAAACGTGGTTCAGCCGTATGCGGAAGTTCTCTATCTGATCCGCGCACCGAAAAATGCTCAGGTCAAAGAGATTTACGAACGCATCAATGATATTGCCAGAGGCGCTGCGTTGATGACCGGTACAAAGATGGAACTGGAATTTATCAAAGCCTGCTCCAACCTTGTGGATAATACCGTTCTTCAGGAAACCATGTACAAAAATGCGATCGAGATTGAACGAGAACCATATACAGAGGAGGATTATCGCTTTGCCGCCGAGATCAAAGCCTCTTACGGTAATGTAAAGTTTGATGTTCAAGATCGAATGAAACATTATGAAAAGAGCTCCAGAGCGGCTGCAGAAGCTGTGATGGCTCCATTCATCGATGCAGACATTTATGATTTTATTGTACCGCTCGCTGAGGTAGAGAATTGCTTATCAGCCTCTACGGACGTTGGTGATGTAAGTTATGTTTGCCCGACTGTTCAGTTCAAGGGCATGACAGAAGCTGCCGGTACAAGAGCACATTCCTGGCAGAGAACCGCTCAGGGTAAATCCCCGATCGCATACAAGGGCATGATCTTTACTGCAAAAGTTATGGCAGGAACTGCGATCGATATGGTGGAATCTCCGGAGAAGATCGAGGCAGCCAAGAAAGAACTCAACTCTCGTCTTGGTGGAAAGAAATACGAATGTCCGATCCCGAAAGATGTTATCCCGCAGGCGATCAAACCGAAAAAATAAATAATCAGGAGAATACACTATGTCAGAACTAGTACTCAGCGTGGCCGGTTTTCTGACCATTGCAGGAATTCTTGTATTATTAAACCGAAAATTTGTTTCTCCGTATGTGGCCATCGCAGGTGTTCCTATGATCACCTGCATCCTCATCGGACACGGAACTCATCTTGGGGACTATATCACAAAAGGCCTGGGCTCCGTTGCAACAACCGGAATCATGTTCATCTTCTCGGTTATTTTCTTCGGAGTGATCAGTGAAACCGGAGCCTTTGACCCATTTATCAACACAATCATCAAAGCAACGAAAGGTGACCCGATCCGCCTGATCATTGGTGTATTTTTCTTTGCAATGCTAGTTCATTTGGATGGTTCCGGCGTCGTTACCGTACTTCTTGTCGTTCCGGCGATGTTTCCGATCTTTAAAAAATTGCATATGAAAAATACCTCTCTTGCGCTTCCGCTCGGTCTGTCTGCCGGTATCATGAATGCGATCCCGTGGGGCGGTCCTACCCTCCGTGCAGCAACCGCCTTGGAAATGGATGTTATGGAACTTTGGATCCCGTTTATTCCAACCCAGGTATTTGGATTACTGGTATCGCTTATTATTTGCTATCTTGTGGGTCGTAATGAAAAGAGACGCTTAATCTCCGAAGGTATCTTATTAGAGGGAGCAGGTTTCAATTTTGAAGAATATTCTTCCAAGCCAACGGAAGAACAACTCAAAATGCGCCGTCCGAAATTGATCGTAGTCAACTGGCTCCTGATCATCGGCGTGTTAGGAATGATGGTTTCTTCCGTCCTGGCTCCGGTCGTTTCCTTTATGATCGGCGTGTGTCTGGTACTTCTGATCAACTACCGTGATCCGCAGACACAACGAAATCTGATCGAAGAAAAAGGAAAGGACGCAATCCTACTGTGCAGTGTTATTTTCGCTGCAGGAATTTTGATGGGAATCATGGGCCAATCCGGAATGTCCGGTGCTATGGCAAATACGATGGTAAAATTAATTCCATCATCACTTTCGGGATTTATGGCACCGATCATCGGTGTACTGTCCGTTCCACTCAGCATTCTGTTTGATCCGGATTCCTATTATTACGGAATCATGCCAATCATTGTCGAGGTTGCTGAAGCACTGGGTGTCAACGGTGTCGATATCGCCCGAGCTTCTATCATCGGTCAGATCACCCTCGGATGGCCTCTTTCTCCGATGATCGGAACATTCTTCCTGTTTACAGGAATGTGCGAACTGGACATCGGTGAATGGCAGAAATATGCATTCAAATATTTCTTCTTTGTCGGTGTCTTGATGACCGGATTCGCCTGGATAACAGGTTTGTTTGGATAATGATCAACAATACGAAAAAGAGCTGTGATCTTCTTGTTTTGAAAATCACAGCTCTTTTCTTTTGCGTTTTATACTACGATCACTTTACACCCGGACCCAAATTTCCCTTATATGTTGCAATATGTTCCAGTGTCATATGACCTGCCTCATCCGTGATCAGTACAGTA
>JAZRLX010000137.1:0-3128 GCA_045647085.1 Pilosibacter sp. | reverse complement strand
CGGAGGCCTAAGCATTTGCAATTTAAGCAACTTGATCGAATTAGAGAATGATCTCGCCGCTGTTGTATCTTCTGATGAGGCTCTGGATCTTTTCTGTAGATGTAAGAGCACCTTCAAGAGATACGTTGTGGTTTAAGTTGTTAACGATAGCAGCGATGAATTTACTTACATCAGCTTCTACGTACCACGGTTTTGTTAAAAGTTCCGGAGCGCGGTAGTTTAAGTTTGTTGTAACTACGCTGTCGATATAACCTTTCTCATAGAACTCATCAAATTTATCGAAACCGCTTGTAAAAAGACCGAATGTACAGCATACAACAACTTTTTCAGCTTTTCTTTCTTTTAAGGATTTCGCTGTATCTAACATGGATTCACCGGAGGAGATCATATCATCTACGATAACAACTGTCTTTCCTTCTACGGAGCTTCCTAAGAATTCATGAGCAACGATCGGGTTACGACCATTTACAACTTTGGAGTAGTCACGTCTCTTATAGAACATACCCATATCAACGCCAAGGTTGTTTGCAAGATATACTGCACGACCCATAGCACCTTCATCCGGAGAGATTACCATAAGATGGTCTTTATCGATCTTTAATGTGTTGTCATGTTTGAACAGAGCTTTGATGAACTGGTATGTCGGCATAAAGTTGTCAAATCCGGATAACGGAATTGCATTCTGTACGCGCGGGTCATGTGCATCGAATGTGATGATGTTTGCAACACCCATGTTGTGAAGCTCTTCCAGTGCCATTGCACAGTCGAGAGACTCACGATGGGAACGTTTATGCTGACGGCTCTCGTAAAGGAACGGCAGAATTACGTTGATTCTGTGAGCAGTAGAAGAACATGCACCGATGATACGCTTTAAGTCTGCATAGTGATCATCCGGAGACATATGGTTCTCATAGCCTGCCATTTTATATGTGAGAGAGTGGTTTGTAACATCAACCATACAGAATACGTCTGTACCACGTACAGATTCTTTTACAACGCCTTTTGCTTCACCACTTCCGAAACGCGGGCATGCGCAATCAAGAAGATAAGAGTCTACATCATAACCTCTGTACTGAAGATCCTGTTTTCTGCGAAGTAACTCCTCTGCGTCATTGCGACGGAAATTTACGATGTGATCATTTACCTTTTTCGCCAGGTCGCTACAGCTTTCCAGTGCAGCGATTTTTAACGGCGCAACAGGAAGGCGGTCATTGAAAACGTGCTGATTTGCCATGTTATAAATTCCTCCGATTTACATTGTTTCATGTATTGTTTCATATGTTTCCACTTTGGTTATAACATTTTTCGTTGTTTTTCGTCAATACTTCTCCTCGTATTACTTAAAAAAGAACATCATTTCTTTACAAATCGGATGAAGATTGATATGATAATAAGGTATAAATAATAAAATGGGATAGGTATATACATTGAAAAAATATAACGGACACAAAATAACAGAAGTTGCTCCGGGATCCATCGCGGAAGAACTGGAGCTGGAGGTTGGGGATATCCTTATGACCATTGATGGTGAGGAGCTGGAGGATATCTTCGATTACAATTTCATGACGGATAATGAGAGCTTTGTCATGGTGGTAAAGAAAGCCAATGGCGAAGAGTGGGAGCTGGAGATTGAGAGCGGCGGCGAGGATCTGGGACTTACATTTGAAAATGGTCTGATGAGCGATTACCGTTCTTGCAGAAACAAATGTATTTTCTGTTTTATTGATCAGATGCCTCCGGGAATGCGCGATACTCTGTATTTTAAAGATGATGATTCCAGATTATCTTTCTTACAGGGCAACTATATTACACTAACGAATATGAGTGACAAGGATATTGACCGTATCATCAAGTTCCATTTGGCTCCGATCAATATTTCTGTCCAGACGATGAATCCGGAATTGAGATGCAAGATGTTGACAAATCGTTTTGCAGGCGAAGCATTGAAGAAACTTGATCGTCTGTATGAGGCCGGTACAGAGATGAATGGCCAGATCGTACTTTGCAAAGGTGTCAATGACGGAAAGGAACTGGAATATACCATCGAAAAACTTGCAGAGTATGCTCCGTATATGCAGAGTGTTTCTGTTGTTCCGGTTGGTCTTTCCAAGTACCGTGACGGCCTTTATCCGCTGGAGCCATTCACAAAGGAAGATGCTTGTGAAGTCATTGATATGATCGAACGCTGGCAGAAAAAGATTTATGAAGAACACCAGATTCATTTTATCCATGCAAGTGATGAATGGTACATTCTTGCAGAGCGTGAACTTCCGGAAGAAAACCGATATGATGGTTAC
Source organism: Pilosibacter sp. (assembly GCA_045647085.1). GTDB lineage: Bacteria > Bacillota > Clostridia > Lachnospirales > Lachnospiraceae > Pilosibacter. The sequence continues at coordinate 831 of JAZRLX010000137.1, read as the reverse complement.
ATTCAGTTAGAAAACGGTGTCGGTATGATCCGCCTTCTTTGTGAGGAAGTGATGGATGCACTGGACGGTAAGGAAGATGATGGTGTGTGTGAGGAGTTGTCCATGGCGACCGGATTCCTTGCTTATCCGTATCTGAAACGTCTGATCTCGGAACTGGAGAAGCAGTATCCGGGACGTAAGGTGCATTTGTATCCGATCCGTAATGATTTCTTTGGCGAGATGATCACAGTTGCAGGCTTGATCACAGGACAGGATCTTGTGGCACAGCTGAAGGACAAGCCATTGGGCGAGAGACTCTTACTTCCGGCTTGTATGTTCAAGAGTGGTGAAGAAATTTTCCTGGACGATCTTACCAAAACGAACGCGGAAGATTCTTTACAGATTCCGATTAATATAGTAAAATCAAGCGGATATGATTTCGTAGAGGCCATTTTAGACCGCGAAGCGGCTGCGATCCAGACAGCGGAACATGGTGCTTATGAACTTTCTATGAAAGATTTTGAACTCTCTGAAGACGGAGAAGTAATTGATAACGAATAGAGTGAGGTAAAATATGAGTAAGCCAGTAGTAGCGATTGTAGGTCGCCCGAACGTAGGTAAATCTACTTTATTTAATGTTCTGGCAGGCAGCACAATTTCCATCGTAAAAGATACTCCGGGTGTTACAAGAGACCGTATTTATGCGGATTGTACCTGGTTAAACCATGCTTTTACATTAATTGATACTGGTGGTATTGAGCCGGAATCCAAAGATATTATCCTTTCTCAGATGAGAGAGCAGGCGCAGATCGCCATTGATACAGCGGACGTTATTATTTTCATTGTAGATGT
>JAZRLX010000136.1:0-3533 GCA_045647085.1 Pilosibacter sp. | reverse complement strand
ACACCATTGATTTCTTTCATACCATCCTGATACATCTTGCCATTGCTGCCAAAGTATCTCCAACCGGCCTCATCCTCATCCCAATCGTCTTCTCCGTAGAAATACTGCCAGGAATTCGTTACTCTTACACCGTTGGCGTTCACATAGTATTCATCGTCAATCAGACTATTCGTCATCATCTTTCCATCATGTCCAAGATAATAGTAATGATCACCGGACTTTACCCATTCATCTTCGATCATATTGCCGGTTCTGTCATGGTAATAATACCAGTTTGCACCGTCGTTAGACCAACCTGCAAATGCGGTCATCGCAAGACCGGCTGTCATCGCTGCTGCCAATCCCATTGTATATAATGTATTCTTTCTCATAGTTTTCCTCCTTTTATCGAAACAAAACTTGAATTTTCATTCTTTTTCTTCTTTATTATGAATATACCATAATATCGCAAAATTTTCTTCACTTTTCTCTTACTTTTTTGTCCGATTTTCAGGCAAAATAGTGGCAGCCTATAAATATAAAACAGTCGCCTGTGTTTCCACAAGCGACTGTCAATTTCTTTCTAGTTTTCCACCACATGACCTTTTGCTTTCAGCATATCGATCACCTGATCTACATATTTCTCGCAAAGTTCCTGTGTCTCTGCCTCCACCATGACACGGATCAACGGTTCTGTACCGCTCTGTCGAAGAAGGAGACGACCGTCATTGCCAAGAGCTGCTTCCACATCAGAAGCTGCCTTCTGCACGTCCGGATCGCCAAGAGCAGCTGCCTTGTCATTGACACGTACATTTTTCAGAAGCTGCGGAAGGATTGTTACTTCAGAAGCAAGCTTTCCGAGACTCTGCTTCTTCTCCAGCATCACTTCCATGATTTTCAAAGAAGTCAGGATACCGTCGCCGGTTGTCGCATACTTGCTGAAGATAATATGTCCGGACTGCTCACCTCCCAGACAGTTTCCTGTCTGAGACATATTTTCATAAACGTACTTGTCTCCCACAGCCGTCTTGTCATACTCGATCCCGATCTTATCCAATGCCTTGTAAAGTCCCAGGTTAGACATAACCGTGGTAACAATCCTATTGTTGCGCAGCATTCCCTGCTCTTTCATATATTTACCGCATACATAAAGGATCAGGTCTCCATCCACCACATTTCCGTTTTCATCAACTGCCAGACAACGATCCGCATCACCATCGTAAGCAAAACCCACATCCAGACCGTGTTCTTTCACATACGCCTGAAGATGCTCGATATGCGTAGAGCCACAATTAGTATTGATGTTGAGACCATTCGGCTCGCTGTTGATCACATACGTATCTGCGCCAAGAGCGTCAAATACACTCTTTGCGATGGTAGATGCACTTCCGTTGGCACAGTCAAGACCGACTTTTTTGCCTTTAAAGGATCTTGTTGCGATAGAGATCAGATATCCGATATAACGGTTTCTTCCTGCGGCAAAATCCTGTGTTTTTCCGATTTCCTCTCGTTTGGCAAAAGGAAGCTCCTCCATCTCACCATCCAGATATTTTTCGATTTCTGCGATCACACGCTCTTCCAGTTTTTCACCATTTCCATTCATCACTTTAATTCCGTTATCGTAGTACGGATTATGACTGGCAGAGATCATGATACCACAGTCAAAATCTTCTGTACGGATCACGTGGGACACGCTTGGAGTCGGAGTTACATGGAGCAGAAATACATCTGCACCGGAAGCTGTCAGACCTGCAACCAGAGAATATTCAAACATATAGCTGGAACGTCTTGTATCTTTACCGATCACGACGCGACACTTCTCGCCCTTCGGATTCTGTCCATAGTACCAGCCAAGAAAACGTCCGACTTTGAAAGCATGTTCCACAGTCAGATTTACATTCGCTTCACCACGGAAGCCGTCAGTACCAAAATATTTTCCCATTTCGTTCTCCTTTCGGATCTTCGAATATAAGTGAAATCCGGCTGCGACAATTCTGCCGCCCGCCGGATTTTTCATTCTTCTATAAAATATATGCAGGTCTTACCAAGTAATTTCCTTCAGATAACGGGCTACTGCATCCTGCCACTCCGGAAGTCTCTCGAATCCATTGTCGGACAGTTTTTCTTTGCTCATACGGCTGTTCATCGGACGTTTTGCCTTAGCTGCCGGATATTCTGCAGTTGTAACCGGAGTTACCTTCACTTCATCCATACCTGCTGCACGGAAAATCTCGCATGCAAACTCATACCAGGAGCAAAGTCCCTCATTTGTCGCATGGTATCTGCCATATTTGTCTGTCTGAATCATGTCCACAAGAAGTCTTGCAAGGTCATATGTGTATGTCGGAGAACCGATCTGATCACATACAACAGACGCTGCACCGCGCTCTTTACCGATACGGAGCATAGTCTTGATGAAGTTTTTGCCATTAACACCAAATACCCAGGCGATACGTACTGTGAAGAATTTATCTACTAATTCTTCCACTGCAAGCTCACCTTCGTATTTGCTCTGACCGTAAACATTGAGCGGAGCTCTGTCATCATCCGGCTCCCACGGGCGTGTACCCTCACCGTCAAACACATAGTCTGTGGAAATGTACATCATCTTGATGTCCAGTTTCTTACAAACTTCCGCAATGTTTCTGGTACCTTCTGCATTAACCTTCATGCAGACTTCCACGTTGTCCTCAGCAAGATCTACTGCTGTGTAAGCAGCGCAGTGGATCACTGCTTCTACGTTGGACTCTGTGATCACCTTTTCGCAGGCAGCTTTGTCTGTGATGTCCATCTCATCCACATCCACGCCGACCGGTTCAAGGCCTCTCTTTAACATCTCATTTACTACGTCATATCCTAACTGGCCTTTTACGCCTGTTACTAATACTCTCATTTATTTGTCTCCCAGTCTCTCGCCATACATATTGTCGAAATAGTTGCTGTATTCACCGCTGAGGATTCTCTTCCACCAGTCCTGGTTATCAAGATACCACTGGATGGTCTGCTGGATGCCTGTGTCAAAGTTGTACTGCGGTTTCCAGCCAAGCTCTGTCTCGATCTTTGTCGGATCGATGGCATATCTCTGGTCATGGCCCGGGCGGTCTGTTACATATTTGATCAGGCTCTCCGGTTTGTCGAGTGCCTTCAGAATTGTCTTAACTACTTCAAGGTTTGTACGCTCGTTGTGTCCGCCGATGTTGTAAACCTCACCCACACGACCGTTGTGGATGATCAGGTCGATGGCCTGGCAGTGGTCTGCTACATGGAGCCAGTCACGCACATTCTCACCTGTTCCGTATACCGGAAGGGACTCGTCAGCCAGAGCACGGCTGATCATCAGCGGGATCAGCTTCTCCGGGAAGTGGTACGGACCATAGTTGTTGGAGCAGCGGGAGATTGTTACCGGAAGTTTGTATGTTCTGTGGTAAGCCATTACAAACAGGTCTGCAGCTGCCTTGGAGGAAGAATACGGGCTGGAAGTATGGAGCGGAGTCTCCTCTGTGAAGAAAAGGTCCGGGCGGTCTAACGGAAGATCACCGTATACTTCGTCTGTG
>JAZRLX010000135.1:0-3735 GCA_045647085.1 Pilosibacter sp. | reverse complement strand
GTCTATGGCAGTTCCGGCGTTAGACATTGCCAGAATGATTGTGGATATTCATGTTTCCAGAAAAGAGATTCTGGAACTGGTATCCGGTATTACACCGGCAAGAATGACGGAAGTTATGAACTATCTGAATGTGGTAGAGTTAATGATGGGTATGCAAAAGATGCGTGCCAGAAAAAAACCTGGAAATCAGGCTCATATTACCAATTTAAAGGATGACCCTGTTCAGCTTGCAGCAGATGCAGCAGAGGGTGCACTTCGCGGTTTCGCAGAAGAAGAGACAACGATGGGTGTTGCACGTTACGCACCGCTCAGCGCGATGGCGATTTTAATCGGTTCTCAGATTGGACGCCCGGGTGTATTGACACAATGTTCCGCAGAAGAGGCTACAGAGTTAGAACTTGGTATTCGCGGACTAACTACATATGCTGAAACACTTTCTGTATATGGTACAGAAAAGGTATTCATAGATGGAGATGATACTCCATATTCAAAAGCATTCTTAAACTCTGCTTATGCATCCAGAGGTTTAAAAGTGCGTTTTACTTCTGGCTCCGGCTCAGAGGTTTTAATGGGAAGCAGTGAAAAGAAATCCATGCTTTATCTGGAGTGCAGATGTCTTTATGCAACGAAAGGTGCGGGAAGTCAGGGTATCCAAAACGGCTCGGTTAGCTGTATTGGTGTTCCGGGAGCAGTGCCTGGCGGTATCAGGGAAGTCATCGCAGAAAACTTAGTGGCTGCATTACTTGGCTTGGAATGTGCTTCATCAAATGATCAAAGTTTTTCAAATTCAGATATGCGCCGTACGGCAAGAACAATGTTACAGTTCCTTCCGGGTACAGACTTTATTTTCTCCGGTTATGCGGCTGAACCAAACTATGATAACATGTTTGCCGGCTCTAACTTCGATGCAGAAGATTTTGATGATTATAATGTATTACAGAGAGATATGCAGGTTGACGGAGGACTTCGCCCGGTAACGGAAGAAGAAGTCATTCGGGTAAGAAACAAGGCTGCCAAGGCGGTACAGGCTGTGTTCAGACAATTAGGTTTGTCGCCGATTTCTGACGAACAGGTAGAGGCTGTCACCTATGCACACGGAAGCAAAGATACACTTCCAAGAGATGTAACGGCAGACCTGATGGCAGCAGAGGATGTGTTAAAAAGAGGAATCACAGGTGTTGATGTTGTCAGAGCATTGGCAGAGGCCGGTTATCGAGATGTTGCAGAGAGCGTGCTTAGCATGCTGAAGCAGAGAGTTGTCGGTGATTATATGCAGACATCCGCGATTTTGGATAAGAACTTCAATGTACTTTCAGGTGTTAACACACCAAATGATTATATGGGCCCGGGTACCGGTTATCGTGTAGAGGGAGAACGTTGGGAAGAAATTAAGAGAATCCCTCATATCATAGACCCGAAAAATATTTAGGAGGAATGGTTATGCAGATGAATGAAGATTTAATTAAGAAGATAGTCGATGCAGTCATGAACGAAGTCGGCCAGCTGGAAAACAAAAGTGAAGTAACATCTTCTGCAGAAGTTTCTTCCATGTCGGGACGTGACAGGATTAATGAGCAGAAGACGGATTATTCTTCTTATCCGAAGGCAAAAAAGGGTACGGACCCGAAGGAAATCGTAATCGGTGTAGGAGCGGCATTCCAGAAAGAAATAAAGAGAACGATTTGTGACATCCCTCTGGATGAGGTACTTCGCAATGTAAAAGCCGGAATCGAAGAAGAAGGTATGAATGCAAGAGTTGTTAAGATTCTAGATACCTCGGATGTTTGTTTTATGGCTTTGGAAGCAGCCAAATTATCAGGCTCAGGAATCGGAGTGGGAATCCAATCAAAGGGAACTACAGTTATACATCAAAGGGATTTGTATCCATTATCCAATCTGGAGTTATTCCCGCAAGCACCACTTATGACGCTGGAGACCTATCGTCAGATAGGAAAAAATGCGGCGAAATATGTAAAAGGCGAACAAGTAGTACCGGTGCCGTGTACGAACGACCCGATGTCCAGACCGAAATATCAGGTAAAGGCTGCGCTTATGCATATTGCAGAGACAGAGCAACTCGATCCGAAGGTTGGAATTATTGAATGGGAGGGAAAATAAATGAGATACCCATTAGGTGAGCATGAAAAAGAGAGCATTCGTTCAAAGACAGGAAAAAAATTAACAGAGATTACACTGGATGAGGTAATGAAAGGTCATATCTCATCTGATGATATAAAAATCTCAAAAGAGATGTTGAAAGCTCAGGGTCAGGTGGCAAAAGAAAACGGAAATGACCCAATGGAAAAGAATTTTGAAAGAGCGGCAGAACTAGTAGATGTTCCGGATGATGTTATTTTGAAAATGTATGATAAACTTAGACCGAATCGCTCAACAAAATTAGAGTTAGTTATGATGGCACAGGAACTCATTGAAAAATATGGTGCTAAGAATTGTGCAAGACTTGTAATGGAAGCAGCAGAGGTGTACGAAAAGAGAGGTATTTTACTTTGAAATATATTGCAGGAGTAGACATAGGCAATTCCACAACGGAAGTGTGTATCGGTGAAATCGGTACGGATAACAAAGTGAACTTTGTATCAAGCACTTCATGCCCGACAACCGGTACAAAAGGAACGGTTGCGAATACTTATGCAATAAAATCGGCTTTAAAAGCTGCAATGGGTAAAATTGGAAGGGATATCAGCGATATTTCCCTTATTCGTTTAAACGAAGCTGCGCCGGTTATCGGCGATACAGCGATGGAAACTTTGACTGAGACAATTATCACGGATTCCTCAATGATAGGACACAATCCTTCTACTCCCGCAGGGGTTGGTCAGGCTGTAGGAGAAATCCTAAGACTGGGAGAAGAAAGAAGGACAGAATCCGGGAAATCATATATTGTAGCAGTTCCGAAAGAATATCCGTATGAGGCAGTGGCTGAGATTATTAACCGCATGGCACAACATATTGATATTGTAGGAGTTATCCTTCAAGCAGATGAAGCAGTCTTGGTAGAGAATAGATTAAATAAGAAGATACCGATTATTGATGAGGTGGCGAGAATTGACAAGTTGCCGGGTGGAGTGATGGCGGCAATTGAAGTTGCACCGCCGGGACAGACAATTCGTATGCTTTCTAATCCATACGGCATTGCAACTCTTTTAAAGTTAACTTCCGAGGAAACCCGCATGATTACTCCGATTGCAAAAAGCTTAATCGGAAAGAGAAGTGCGGTAGTTCTCAAAACACCGGGTGGAAATGTACAGGAAAATGTACTGCCGGCAGGAGAAATATATTTTAAAGCAGAACATGAAAAAACCATTAGCATTGATGAAGGTGCCGAGAAGATTATGAAGGCAGTCTCTGAGGCAGGAACAATCTATGATGTCTTAGGGCAGTCTAATACAAATATTGGAAATATGTTTTCTAAAATCAGAAGCGGTATGAAAGAATTGGGAGAAGATTCCGATGATATTCATATCACGGATATATTAGCGGTTGATACCATGGCTCCGGTCCTGATTTCAGGAGCTCTTGCAGGCGAGACTTGTCTGGAAAAGGCAGTAGGTGTCGCAGCGATGGTAAAGACAAGACAACTTCCGATGCAAAAGATTGCGGATAGATTAAAAGAAGAATTAGGTACAGAGGTTGTTGTGGCCGGAGTGGAAGCTGTCATGGCAAGTTTAGGTGCACTAACCACGCCGGGTGTCACGGTGCCATTAGCCATTTTGG
>JAZRLX010000134.1:0-13801 GCA_045647085.1 Pilosibacter sp. | reverse complement strand
CTTCCGACACCGCGTTTAGCATCTGAAATTCGTGTAGAAGACAGGAGAGTGTTAAACTCTGGTGGAAACGACGTGACGGAGGAATTTGAGCGTGGAGCAGTGTTGGCATTGGAAGTTGCCCAACAGCATGGATGCACCCTTGCAATCTTGAAAGAACGCAGTCCGTCCTGTGGCTGCCATGGCATTTATGATGGAACATTTTCAAAGAAGATCGTAGATGGTATGGGGAAAACAGCAGAACTGCTTACCAAGAATGGAATCCGTGTGATCGGAGAATCTGAATTATAATTAAAAATGCCCGGTACATGCAAGGATCACGCATGTATCGGGCTTAGTTGTTTAATATTTTTTTTCGCCGGAAATAATATACATTTTATCAAGTTTCTGCTCAATTTCCGGTTTTTTAACAGTTTCAACCCACTCTTCACGCGGGATTTCTTCAATAGAAATGGTCAATGCCTCAGGCGGACATTTCCAGATCTCTAACATAACTTCGTTGATCTTTTCAACAGCAGCTTTTTTAGTTTCTTCATCTTTTGGATAACATTTGATCGCGATGTATGGCATATAGAACCTCCTTTAAAAACAAGAACTATCGCTATATGGTTATTTTAATGTGATAATGCAATAAAGTCAATAGTCTAAAAGATACGGAATTCCTTTAAAACACTTGACTTTTTTACTTTCCGTGAGTAATATTATAAACAGCGATTATATGTAAAAGGCATAGAAGGTGCATCAGGTACCTGTTTTCCGACAGAGAGGGAACGTCATCGGCTGGAAGCGATCCCGGGTTCAGACAGATTACCAAATTTCACACCGGAGCTGCGCGGTTGAAACTTGATCAAGAGTAAGTAGGCTGCGACGTCATTTGCACGTTACGCAATGTGAGGTGCCTGCCAAGTGGCGGGAATCAGGGTGGTACCGCGGATATTTCGTCCCTAATACGTTTTAGCGAGCGTATTAGGGATTTTTTATTTTGATACGAAATCCGTCCCTGTTTTCGCAACAGGAAAACCAAGAAAAAGGAGAAATGAAAAGATGAACATGAACGAAATCAGAGCTTCTTATCAGGCAGATCTTGATCTGGTAAAAGATGCAAAAGAATTAGCAGCGTTCTGGACAAAATACCTCAGCAAAACAGGTTCCATTCAGGGATTAATGGCTGGTATTAAGAGCGTACCGAAGGAAGAGAAAAAAGCGTATGGTCAGATGGTCAATGAGATCAAGACTTGGGCGCAGGATTTATATGATGCAAAGAAGGAAGAAGTAGAGAAGGCAGCGATGGCAGCCCGCTATGATGATGAGATGGTAGATGTAACTCTTCCGGTTAAAATGAGACCGGCCGGAAACCTTCATCCGTTAACTTCTATTAGAAATGAGATCATCGACGTATTTGCAGGTATGGGATTCGAGATTTACGAAGGTCCGGAAATCGAAGATGATGATCACAACTTCACAAGATTAAACGTATTAAAGGATCATCCGTCCAGAGATATGCAGGATACATTCTGGTTAACAGAGGACCTTCTTCTTCGTACTCACACATCTCCGGGACAGATCCGTGTGATGGACTCCAAGAACCCGCCGATCAAGGTTCTTGTACCGGGTAAAGTATTCCGTTCTGACAGTGACGCGACTCATTCCCCGATGTTCTCTCAGATGGAAGGTCTTGTAGTAGATAAGAAGATCACACTCTGCGATCTTCAGGGTATGTTAGACCAGTTCGTGAAAGCGCTGTTCTCCGAAGAGGTAAAGACAAGACTTCGTCCGTCTTACTTCCCGTTCACAGAGCCGTCCGTAGAGGTAGACGTAAGCTGCTTCAAATGTGGTGGTGCAGGATGTTCCCTTTGTAAAGGTACAGGCTGGATCGAGGTTCTCGGCGGCGGTATCGTAAACAATAAGGTTCTTGATAACTGTAACGTAGACTCCAGCGAGTATTCCGGTCTTGCATTTGGTATCGGTATGGAGCGTATCGCGATGTTAAAATACGGAATCAACCACATGGGCAAACTGTTCGAAAACGATGTGGAATTCTTAAAGCAGTTCAAGGCGTAATCGGAGGGTGACAAATGAAAGTTTTATATAGCTGGTTAAAAGAATATGTAGATATCGATATCTCCCACAAAGAACTGGAGACAAAACTGTTCTCCGCCGGTTTCGAGGTTGAAGGTATTGAGTACTTAGGTGAAAATTTAGAAAAAGTTGTTGTAGGTCAGATTACATCCATGGAGCACTATGAGGGTACACATTTACAGATCTGTCATGTAAACTGTGGTCCGATGGGTGAGGATCATCTGATCATAACAGGTGCAAATAACGTATTTGTTGGTGCGAAAGTTCCGGCTGCATTAGTTGGTGCGAAACTTCCGGTAGGTCTTGAGATCCAGCCGAGAAAAATGGTTGATATGATGTCCTACGGTATGCTCTGCTCCGGCGCTGAGCTGAACCTGAACAAAGACTGGTATCCGGGTGCAGATGTAAACGGTATCATGATCTTAGATGAGGATGCTCCGATTGGTATGGACATGAAAGAGTACCTGGAGTTAGACGATTATTTATTTGATATCTCTATCACAGCAAACCGTCCGGACTGTCAGTCTGTTCTTGGTATCGCAAGAGAGATCGCTGCATTCTTGCACAAACCGTTAAAGAACCCGGATATGAGCTATGTGGAAGACGGTACAACAAATGAGGATATCAGCGTAACTGTTATCGATAAAGATGTATGTCCGAGATACCTTGGCCACTATATTTACGATGTAAAATTCACAGAGTCTCCGCTTTGGATGAAGAGAAGACTCATCGCAGTTGGACACAATGCGATCAATGCAATGGTTGATATCACAAACTACGTTCTTGTAGAGATCGGTCAGCCGATGCATGCGTTTGATTTAAATACACTTTCCGGTTCCTCCATCGTTGTAAGAAGAGCAACAGAGGGTGAAGAACTTGTAACTCTTGATGAGAAGCTTCGCGTATTAAATCCGAACAACCTTCTGATCTGTGATAAAGAAAAAGCAGTAGGCCTTGCAGGTGTAATGGGCGGTCTCAACAGCGAGATTACAGAGAATACAACAAAAGTATTATTTGAGTCCGCAAAATTCATGAAGGACAGCGTTCGTAAGACATCCAGAAGCCTTGGCCTTCGTTCTGATGCTGCTGCAAGATTCGAAAAAGGTATTGATGAGTATACCGTAGAGTGTGGTATGGCACGTGCCCTGAATCTGGTTCAGACACTTGGTATCGCAAAAGTAAGCTCCAGTCATTTCGATGAGTCTGCAGGTGCTTCCACAGAGAAGAGAGTGATCAATGTTGAGACAGCACGTGTAAACGGTGTGCTTGGTATTGAAGTTCCGGAAGAGGAGATGGTAAAGATCCTCGAGGCTCTTCAGTTTGACGTTGAGCTTAACGATGGCGTTCTTACACTGGCTATTCCGAGATACCGTGACGATATCGAAACATACCAGGATATCGCAGAAGAAGTGATCCGTGAGTACGGTTACGATAAAGTAGTTCCGACATTCCTTGATGGTGCACAGGTAACAAAGGGTGGTTTCAGTGCGGCTCAGCAGAAAGAACTTTCTGTAAAACAGTATCTCTGCACACAGGGTTACTATGAAGTTCAGACAATCGCAATGGTTGCAAAGAACGAGTTTGACATGTTCTTAATTCCGGAAGATGCAAAAGAGCGTCAGGTGATTGAGCTCTTAAACCCGATTACAGAGAACTTAAGCATTATGAGAACGATTATGGCACCGTCCATGGTTCGCGTAATTGAGAACAATATTAAGAATGGTAATGAAGAAGTTCGTTTCTTCGAATTAGCGAATGTATATATTCCGAAGGCACTTCCGCTCACAGAGCAGCCGATCGAGAAGAAGATCCTTTGCCTTGGCACATTAGGTGCAAACGAAGATTTCTTTGCAATGAAAGAAACTCTTGAGGCATTTGCTTCCGATAACGATCTTTCCTTCACATACAAGAGAGGAAATGTTCCGTATCTCCATCCGGGCAGAACTGCTGATGTATACTGCAAAGGTATGAAGATCGGTCACTTTGGTCAGCTTCGTTATGAGATCGTTGACCAGATGAACATCGCGGGCGGTAAGAAGGCCGATACAAAGATCTTCATCGCAGAAATCGATTACAGCACATTAAAAGAACTCTTTAAAGCAGCGATCAACTACGTTCCGGAATCCGGTTTTGCAAAGAACAGCAGAGATATCTCTGTTGTGATCGGCAAAGAAGTTGAGTGCGGCACGATTATCGATGCGATCGCAGCATGTGATGCACTGATCACAAAAGTTGACCTTTTCGACATCTTCGAGAGTGAAAAACTTGGTCTTGATAAGAAGAGTATGGCATTTAAGATCAAACTTGCATCTAATGAGTGCGACGTAACAGACGCTATGACAGATGCAGTGATCGAAAAAGTGATGGCAGCACTTGGCGAGCAGTTTGGCGCGCAGATGAGAGCATAATTCGCATGTTCATACGCATATAGAAAGTAAAATCTGGCTATCCTTACAGTAATGAGAATTGCTGTAAGGAGGCCATTTTTTATGGACATAAATTATGAGATCATAAGAGTCAAAGGTCGTGAGATCATGGATTCCAGAGGAAATCCGACCGTCGAAGCAGAGGTAGAGCTGGGATGTGGCGCCATTGGTCGGGCTTCTGTTCCTTCCGGAGCATCTACGGGAAAATTTGAAGCGGTAGAACTTCGTGACGGAGGCGGACGTTATCTCGGAAAAGGTGTGAAAAAAGCAGTAGAGCATATCAATACAGAACTGGCAGAAGCTGTGATATTTGAAAATGCAATGGATCAGAAACGGATCGATCAATTGCTTTGCAAGGCAGATGGAACAGAAAATAAAGAAAAATTGGGAGCAAATGCAATTCTTGCAGTTTCCCTTGCAGCTGCGAGGGCTGCAGCATCTGCACTGGATCTTCCTCTATATCGGTATCTTGGCGGAATTGTCGGCCATGAACTTCCGATTCCCATGATGAATATTTTGAATGGTGGAAAACATGCGGACAATACAGTGGATTTGCAGGAATTCATGATCGTTCCGGTCGGAGCATCGAATTTTGCAGAAGGATTACGCATGTGTGCAGAGGTTTACCACACATTAAAAGAATTGTTAAAGAATGACGGATATTCTACGGCGATTGGAGATGAAGGTGGTTTTGCGCCAAATCTCAAGAATGCAGAAGAGGTTCTCTCTTACATGGTAAAGGCAATCCGGGAGACCGGCTATGAGCCGGGCACAGACGTAAAAATTGCCATTGATGCGGCGGCCAGTGAACTGTACAATGAGCAGACCGGTATGTATGAATTCGAGGGCGAGAGTAAAATGAGAGGTCTTAAAGTGGAACGTACAACAGAGCAGATGGTGGATTACTTTCGGTGTCTGGCAGCCGGATTTCCAATTTGTTCCATTGAAGATGCGCTCGATGAGGAGGACTGGAAAGGCTGGCAGCTTTTAACGAAAGCCCTGGGGGACAAAATACAGTTGGTTGGCGATGATCTGTTTGTAACGAACAAAAAGAGACTGGAGAAGGGAATTGAACTTCGAGCCGGAAATGCAATCTTAATTAAAGTCAACCAGATCGGAACACTCTCAGAGAGTCTTGAAGCGATCGAAACAGCGAAGAAAGCCGGCTTTAAGATCGTGATCTCACACAGATCAGGAGAAACTGAAGATGCATTTATTGCAGATCTGGCAGTTGCTGTGAATGCTGGCCAGATCAAGACAGGAGCACCCTGCCGCTCAGAACGGGTATCAAAATACAACGAATTATTAAGAATTGAAGAAAAAATTAGCGGAGATTCCGGGAAATAAAGGTTGTATTTCAAAGAAAATTATGCTATGATAACTGTTGTTTGTGGACAGGAGGTGTAATTTAATGTTAAGAATCCTTTTAACAATTGTATTCGTTATCGCATGTGTCGCTATGACAGTTATCGTATTAATGCAGGAAGGTAAGTCCTCCGGACTCGGTGCACTCAGCGGAGCTGCAGAGAGCCATTGGGCTAAAAATAAGGGCCGTACTTTAGAAGGTAATATGGAAAAGATCACAAAGATTATCGCGGTATTAATCTTTGTACTGGCACTTGCTTTAAATTTAAACATCTAAGATGACGAACACTCTTGTTGGATTTTCTTCAAGAGTGTTTTTTATTTATCCCTGAAATTCTGACCTTGGTCCACAAAACGAGAGGAGAAACATGGAAAACAATCAATTTCAAGAGCGAAAGGATATGCTTTTAGCTCTTATGAATGAAAAAGAATATGTACCGATGAAGCTGAAAGAGCTGGCGATCCTTCTGGACGTTCCGAAGGAAAACCGAGAGGAGCTGAAACTGGTACTGGATGCACTGATGGCAGAAGGTAAGATCAGTGTGTCAAAGAAAGGCAAATACGGAAAAGCGGAGATCTTTGCACAGACAGGTATTTTTCATGCACATCCGCGCGGATTCGGGTTTGTGACAATTGAAGGCCGTGAGGGAGATGTGTTTGTTGCACCGGACAATATCAAAGATGCGATGGATGGTGATACAGTTCAGGTGGTTGTAGAAGAGGAAACGAGAAACCACAAAGCGGAAGCGGTTGTGGTGAAAATCCTGACTCGCGCAAACGAAACTGTGATCGGAACCTTTGAAAAGAGTAAACGTTTTGGATTTGTAGTTCCGGATAATCCACGTATCACGGTTGATGTATTCATTCCTGAAGGTGCAGATATGGGCGCTGTGACAGGACACAAAGTCATTGTGAAACTGACTTCTTATGGAAGCGGAAGAAAAAATCCGGAAGGACGTGTGGTCCAGATCCTCGGTCATGTCAATGATCCGGGTGTGGACATTCTTTCTATCATCAAAGCATATGGTCTGCCGGAGAGTTATCCGGATGAAGTTATGGAAGAGGTGGCAGATGTTCCGGAAGCATTGACTGAGGAAATGATCGCAGAGGAGCTGGAAAAGGGTCGCGTGGACCTTCGAAACGTTCCGATGGTAACCATTGACGGTGAAGATGCGAAAGACCTGGATGATGCGGTCAGTGTATCCAAAGAAATCGTGAACGGTCGTGTTATGTACCATCTTGGTGTGCATATTGCGGATGTTACCCACTATGTCAGAGAAAACACACCACTTGATAAAGAAGCATTAAAACGCGGAACCAGTGTATATCTGGTGGATCGCGTAATCCCGATGCTGCCGCATCGACTTTCCAACGGAATCTGTTCTTTAAATGCAGGAACGGATCGCTTTGCCCTTAGTTGTCTGATGGATCTTGATGAAAAGGGAAATGTAGTCGGTCACAGAATCTGTGAATCTGTCGTGCGAATCGACAGACGTATGACTTACACAGCCGTCAATGCGATCTTACAGGCGAAAAACGGCGCTTACGATGAGCCGGAAGAGAGCACTGTAATTGCAGAAGAAGCAGAAGAGGACATGATGTACATGTCTAAAAAAGAAGCGCGCGAATATATGAGAGCGCTTGAAGCGGAACGAAAAGCGAGAGAAGCGAAAAAACAATTCGCGATGGATTGTCTGGAAGAGTACGCAGAATTTGTACCGATGTTCCAACTTATGGACGAAACAGCTAAGGTGCTCAGAAGCAAGCGCATGGCGCGTGGCGCGGTAGATTTTGATTTCCCGGAGTGCAAGATCATTTTGGATGAAAAAGGCCGTCCGAAGGAGATCAAGCCGTACGAACGCAATGACGCAAATATGCTCATCGAAGATTTCATGCTCGCAGCCAATGAGACGGTGGCAGAAGATTATTTCTGGCAGCAGATCCCATTCTTATATCGTACCCACGAAAAGCCGGATGAGGAGAAAATCAAACGTTTTGGTATTCTGATCAACAATTTTGGATATTCCATTCGTTTACAGAATGGTGAACTTCATCCAAAAGAAATGCAGAAACTGCTTGCAAAAGTAGCAGGAACACCGGAAGAAGCATTGTTATCCAGACTGGCACTTCGTTCTATGAAACAGGCAAAATATTCGACGGAATGTGTCGGTCATTTTGGTCTGGCAGCGAAGTATTACACTCATTTCACTTCGCCGATCCGTCGATACCCGGACCTTCAGATCCACAGGATCATCAAGGAAAACCTGCATGGAAATCTGACACAAAAGAGACTGTCCCATTACGATAAAATGCTTCCGGAAGTTTCCGTATGGACATCTTCCAGAGAACGTCTGGCAGAAGAAGCAGAGCGAGAGACAGATAAGGCGAAGAAAGTTCAATATATGGAACGCAGAGTCGGAGAGATTTACGACGGTGTGATTTCCGGAATGAGTAACTACGGTTTTTATGTAGAGCTTCCGAATACGATCGAGGGAATGGTAAGAGTTTCGGAGTTAAACGGAGATTACTATGTCTTTGATGAGGAGCGCTATGAGCTGGTGGGTGAACGGACCAGAAGAAAATTCAAGCTCGGCCAGCAGATCCGCATTCAGGTAGTCGGTGTAGACCGTTATATGAAGACAATCGATTTTCTTCCGGTCAAGAATTTTTAAAACGCTTGTAATTTATCATGGCAGGCTGTAAAATAATCCTACAGTCTGCCGTGTAAAAAGGAGAAAGATATGGCAAAAAGCGGAATAAAATTAATCGCAAATAATAAAAAAGCTTTTTTCGATTACTTTATCGATGAAAAATACGAATGTGGTATCTCTCTTGCCGGTACAGAAGTAAAATCACTCCGTATGGGCAAGTGCAGTGTCAAGGAATCCTTCGTGCGTATTATCAACGATGAAGTGATGATCTTGGGTATGCACATCAGTCCATATGAAAAGGGCAATATCTTCAATAAGGATCCGCTTAGAGATCGTAAGCTTTTGATGCACCGTCATGAGATCAATAAGCTAAAAGGCAAGATTCAGGAAAAGGGTTACACCTTGGTTCCGCTTCAGGTTTATTTTAAGGGAAGTCTTGTGAAGGTGGAGATTGGCCTTGCAAGAGGTAAGAAGCTCTATGATAAGCGTGCGGATATCGCAAAGAAAGATCAGCGAAGAGAGCTGGAGAAAGATTTTAAAGTAAAGAATCTGTATTAAAGGCAGTTATTAATGGCATTTTGCGTCAGTTATGTAAGGAAAATGTAAGTCACAACGCCTTGACTTTGCAGATACGAAATGCTATGATTAAGTACGCTCAGAAGAGATTCTGACAACACGGTTTCGCGCAGTCGTGCGCAATTGCTCCTTAGAGAGCGGCCAGTAAGGGCTTGTACTGGTTTCGACGGGGGCTATGAAGCTGGTGAAGCTATCCGCATGCAATGCGTTAAATGGCAAACTAAAAATAAACGCTAACAACGAATTAGCATACGCTGCCTAATTTAGGCGCTGTCGGCCCGGTATGACCTGCAATATCGGTAACCGGCATCATTAAAAGCAGGAAACGACACGTGCAAAGCTTTGCGCACGCGGGCGTATCATGAAGCTACCAAACGTATCAGGGTGTCTGCTCTCGGGTACGGGCGGGAATTCTAAATAACAGACTATGATAGTAGAAGAACAGGGGATTGGTTTTCGGACAGGGGTTCAACTCCCCTCAGGTCCATCAAAAAAGGTCAGCACTCATCTGAGTACTGACCTTTTTGTTTGTTATTATTAAAATTAAAGTTCGAACTCAACTTTTTCGTCTTCACGCTCGCGAACCATCTGCCAGATCAGGTCATGCATCCACTTAACTGTCTCTTCAAGTTTATTATTTTCATCGCGAAGGCGTGCGATCTCCTGCTCCAGAGAAGCGATGGTTTTCTGCCATTCACCAATAATAATCTCATTTTCCTGTGCTGTCATATTCTCGTTTGCCATATGTAGAACCTCCCATGAAACGTATTATGCTCTAGTATAGCATTATTAGATATTTCTGTCCAGTAAAGTATTTTGTCAGAAGTATTTTGTTGTAAATAGAAAAATCCGGGATTGATTCGTGACAATCTTTGAGATATAATGACAGTTAAGTGATTTTTGCGAAAGAGGTGTAACAATGGAATTAGCAAGAGAAGATGCTCTGTATGTGGTTAGTGCCTGTGTAACAGAGGAAAAACTTCTTCGTCTGGAGCGTGGCACCAGAGTACTCGGATTTCAGAATGGTGCAAAGAAAATTTTGTCCGTTTTTGGTGTGATCGCTCTGGTTTGTCTGGCGGTAAAAGGGCTATTTGAGGGGATGGTTGCTCTGATCCTTGCTGCGATCGGCGGAGCGATGCTTTTGATCTTTATGGCCGGAACTTATGCACTTGCAAAGGGATGGGCCGGAACAAAGCGTGATATCAAAAAGAAGTACAATGAAAATAAAGCAGAGTACAAGAAAGAAAAGGAATTTTATTTCTTTGAAGACCACTATGAGGTGGTTGGCGAATTTGAACATTCCAGGCTGGAATACAAAAATATCGGCCGTATGCTAGACATGTCCGGAATGCTGGTGTTTTTGGAAAAAGGTGATGTTGTGCGATTCTTTCTGAAGGAAGAAGTAAAAAAAGGAAATGCCACAGAACTGGCCGGTTTCCTGGAAAGGATGAGCGAGACGAAGATGGAATACGTCTCTGTAAAGTAAGATCATGGAAAAGAAATTTACAGCAAGTATGACATTTAATGAAAATGTCTTTTATCATCGTGCGTTGGTATCCAGTCCGGACCATGCAAAACCGGTGAAAAAATCATTTCTGGGAGACTTGGATTTTTCAGATTTATTAATGAGCCTTCTGGCGTTTGGACTTTATTTTCTTGCAACCGGCGGAGTAGATCTTCCGAATCGTATTTTCCAGTCGGTAATTGCATGGATTCTGTTCCTGACCGTAATGCGCAGTCTGAATCGTATGAGAAAAAGTTCAAAAGAGCCTGCAAGATCCGAAACTGCTTTAAAACGTGTGGCGAAGTCTGATCTTGGAGCATCCGGACAGGATGGAGAGGAATGTAAAGTCACATTCGGAGAGAAAAGTTTTCTGGTGGAAAGTCCGGGGATCGTGAGCGAATACAAGTACGATGGAGTAACAAGGATCAAAGAAACAGAAGAGTTTTTTATGATCTTTAAGAGTCGTTTGACCATTATTCCGGTGGAAAAAGCCGGGGTAGAAGAAGGTGCGGTGGATGAACTCCGCGAATTCCTGGAAGAGGTATGCGGACTGGCAGTAGAGAAAACTGCGACCATTGCCTAAGGATTAAGTTTAGAAGTACGGGGGAATAAGTACAATGGGAATTAAAATTAAAAAATTTGATAAGCCTCAGTCTCAGAAGCTGAAACCGATCAAGGTGCAGTATTTGCTGGCTGTTCCGCTGGTTGGTATTGTAAATATACTTACAATGCTTAGCTTTTTCTTCAATTCGTCTACAGACGGAATGATCGGAGCAAAGGTATTTTTTATTGTCTGTGCGTTGATCGGAGCCGGATTTGCGATCTGGTCATGGTATTGGAATGTCATTTCTGACAGCAAGAGAATTGTGGTAAATCCGATCTTTGGTAGAGTAAAAGAGGTTAATTACGATAAGATCAAAAAGATCGAAGTTCACAAAAAGAAAAAACGTGACAGTATGGTGTACTATTCTGTCATCGGTATGGACGATAAGATCATTGTAAAGATCTACCCGATCATGAAAAACAGCGGAGAACTGTTCAATCGCTTAAGTCAGATGAATATCAAGGTGGAAGAATTCAAAGACGCTTAAAGAATGTGACTTGGAGATTTGCGCATACTACTTATTGAAACATTCAATTAGGAGGTATGCGAGATGACAAGACTGGATTGCGCAGTTTCAACATGTGTTCATAATGCGGAAAAATGTTGTTGTAAAAGTGGTATCTTTGTTGAGGGTGCGGAAGCAAGAACAAGCAGAGACACGTATTGTGGAAGTTTTGAGGAAAACAAAGGAAGTATCTTTAAAAATATTTTTAAGACGCCGGAGTCGAAGCTTCACATAGAATGCGACGTGGTAAGATGTCTGTACAACGATGATCACATGTGCCGCGCAGAGAAAATTACGATCACAGGAGATGGAGCAAGGTCTGTCGGTCAGACTGAATGTGGCAGTTTCCGTGAACGCAGCTAGAGTAAGATGGATCAGACAGTCACGAAAGGTGGCTGTCTGATTTTTAAAAGAAAAATCAAAAAAGAAGAATAAAAACAGTTGACAAAACTTGGCGGATGTGATAAATTAATTGAGGTTGTGAGAACAACTATTACAGGAAAGCAGGTTATCCGCCTCACCTCGGCACGAGTAAGTGACCCGGGTTCATAAACGTTGGTTATTACCATGCAGCAGCATGCGAGACCGATGCAGTTAATGAGCGGATAGTTTACTATCGGCTTTTTTGTTTTGCCAAAGGTTTTAGCACTATGAGTATGGAGGTGTACGGCTATTAGCGAGTTAATGATTAACGAACAGATTCGTGATAAAGAAGTTCGTTTGATTGGAGAAAATGGAGAGCAGCTGGGTATCATGTCTGCAAAGGATGCTTACAAGTTAGCAAAGGATGCAGAGTTAGACCTGGTAAAGATTGCACCGACTGCAAAGCCGCCGGTTTGCAAGATTATCGACTACGGTAAGTACAAATACGAGATGCTCCGTAGAGAAAAAGAAGCAAAAAAGAAACAGAAAGTAATCGAAGTTAAGGAAGTTCGTCTTTCTCCGAACATCGATACAAATGACTTAAATACCAAGATCGGTTCTGCAAGAAAGTTCCTTGAGAAGGGTAACAAAGTTAAAGTAACACTTCGTTTCCGCGGTCGTGAGATTGCTCATATGAACCAGACGAAGTACATTCTGGATGATTTTGCTGAGAAGCTTTCCGATGTCGCAGTCGTAGATAAGCCTTCCAAGGTAGAAGGAAGAAGCTTAGTAATGTTTTTAACTGCAAAAAAATAGGGATAATTTCAAGGAGGAAACTACAATGCCTAAAATGAAAACAAGCAAGGCAGCTGCAAAGCGTTTCAAAAAAACTGGAACAGGTAAATTAGTAAGAAGCAAAGCTTATAAGTCTCATATCTTAACTAAGAAATCCACAAAACGTAAGAGAAATCTTAGAAAAGACATCGTTACTGATGCAACAAACGCAAAAGTAATGAAGAAAATTTTACCGTACTTATAATTCGGGATTAAGAATAGGAGGAAATAAGCAATGGCAAGAATTAAAGGTGGCTTAAACGCTAAGAAGAAACACAACAGAGTTCTGAAACTGGCTAAAGGTTACAGAGGCGCTCGTTCCAAACAGTATAGAGTAGCAAAACAGTCCGTAATGAGAGCATTAACAAGCTCCTACGCTGGTAGAAAAGAAAGAAAGAGACAGTTCAGACAGCTCTGGATCGCTCGTATCAACGCAGCAGCTAGAATGAACGGCCTTTCCTACAGCAAATTCATGTTCGGCTTAAAGAACGCTGGTGTTGTTATGAACCGTAAGGTATTATCCGATATGGCTATCAACGATGCTGAAGGCTTCACAAAATTAGCTGAGCTTGCAAAAGCTAACCTTAAATAAGATTAAGGATGTTTAGAATACGCTGTTCTGTTTTCGGTGCATACCGAAAGCAGGATGGCGTTTTTGTTTTCGCTTTTGCCCCGGCTGTGATTTTAGTGGTTGACAAAAGCGGTATTCCATACTATAATATGACAAGTCGATGTGACGTCGATGGTTTGCAGAAGTGGCGGAATTGGCAGACGCGTACGGTTCAGGTCCGTATGGTAGCAATACTGTGTGGGTTCAAGTCCCATCTTCTGCACGATAAAAAGCTTCGGATTGATTCCGGAGCTTTTTTTGTTGTATAAAAACTTCTCTTAATATAA
>JAZRLX010000133.1:0-5081 GCA_045647085.1 Pilosibacter sp. | reverse complement strand
CTTTGGTTTTACAAGTCCGGAAGCGATTGCGGTTCCGATCACAGCCCTTGGTGCAGCAGGTGCTTCCATTGGTCTGATCCCGCCGATGCTTGAGAGCGGTGCCGCAGGCGGAAATGAGATCGCAGTATTCACAGCAATGTGCATGTGTTGGAGCGGTTACCTCAGCACACACGTAGCGATGATGGACAGCTTAAAGTGCAGCAAGATGACAGGTAAGGCTATCTTAAGCCATACATTTGGCGGTCTGTTCGCTGGTATTTCTGCGCACTGGATCTATACATTGCTGATCCTGTAATTGTGGAGAAGTGCAATGAAAAAATCATCGATCCTTATCTTTTTGAGTATATTGATTCTGTTTGTGCTTAGCGGATGCGGAAATAAAGAAACAAGAGATTTTCACATCGAAAACCATACATGGACATTTTCTGAGGTGGCAGGAAGTGAAAATGCTGTGCCGGATCTGGAGTGTACAGCAGCGGATGAAATCCTGACGATCAAGAGTGCAAATGGGGATAAATGGGAATTAAAGTACAAGATCAGTGGAAAAGATACCAACTCTTTGATCTATGAACTGGAGTATGTGGATGGAACGGAAGCCAAGAAAGGAATGGCAGTTTCAAGTATCACAGAGTACGCCAAAGGAAAATATGAGTATACACTCGTCATAGATATGGATGGATATGCCATTTATTTTTATGACCGAGAGTCTGAAGAATAAGAAAAGCCGAAGCAAGGAACAGTATGTTTACTGTTACCTTATGCTTCGGCTTTTTTGTGTTTGTAATTACAGGTTATCTCTCTTTACAAAGGCATAGATATCATTTTCTGCCTGGGCATTGGATTCAGAGATCATACCTACGGTTGCACCGTAGAAGGAGAATTCCTCTACACCATCCAGTTCAAAGATCTGATCGCAAAGCGGCGGATTTACAGAACCGATCGCGCAAGTACCGATGTTGGCAGCGCTGCACGCAATATAGAGGTTTTCTGTCACATGACCGGCATCGATCAGAGCAGTACGATGAGCACGGATTCCATAACGCCATTCAGCGCGATAAGCAACCATGCTGTAGTGGAAGATGACATTGCTCTTTGCACCCCAAAGCTGACCGTTGATGGTTGCAACCATCAAATCGCGGTACTGCATACCGAGGCGTTCTTCGAGCTCTGCTTTTGTATCAAGCAGTTCGATCTTATGTTCCATCGGAAGATAGTGGTAGGAGCCATCCTCTAATCCTTCTACATTCTGGATCAGCATATAGCATTCAAATTCGTGGCGGGCACCTCCGCACGGTACCGTACGGATCGTCGCGTAGCTTCTGCCGCGGATGTCTTTGACTCCCTGAGTGGTCCATAAAAGGTAAGACAGCTGCAGGAGGCTCATGGTTTCCTGAGTATAAATACGGCTGCTCTTACGATTGTTGATGACACTGAGAATGTCGTTGTTCAGCTCAAGCTCCTCGAAGTTTCTCGGAAGCTCGATCGCTGTCTCACGCATCGGTGCTTTTACAAGCGGCGGCTGCGGGAGTTTTTTCTGCTGATCGGATTCGAATGTCTCGTCACCCGGCTGGGACCAGCGGGCCATAAAACGACGACCGGTTTCAATTCTCTGTTTGATTGCTTCTTCTGTCATGGTGTTTCCTTTCTGCCATTTGTGGCCTGTATGTAATTTCTGTTATGAATTTCTGCTTAAGCATGCTTCTTGGTACGAGCAAAGAGTAGAACAGAAAACAGCACATGAGCGATCGCATAAAGGATGTAGCAGGTAGCCAGATCCGGATTGATCATGCTGATGAGTGTGAGGATGAACGGGGTGACAGATGCACCCAGATTGCATCCCACAAGTACCATGGAGTTTGCTGTATTTAATGCTTCCACCGGAACCTGATCGGACAGACCGTTAAACATGAAGGAAAGTCCGATGGTAAGGAACAGATTTGCAAAACATGCACCGATCAGGATCATGATCAGAGAGTCGAAACAGCCGATACATGCAAGGCTGGATCCAATACATAAAAGTGCAAGCGGAAGCAGACGCTGACGGAAAATCTGCATCAGTTTACCGAAAAAGATACCGCCGATAAATCCGAAGAAAACGGAAATACTGAGGATATTTGCGCCATCCACAGAGGTTCCGATTCCATTTTCTACAATATAGCTGGTCAGGCGGATCGACATGATCATCTGTGAGGATACCAGAGAGAGACCGAGGAACAGGTTCTTGGCGATGACTAAGATATCCTTTTTTGTCAGGTGATAGCTGTTGGAACTTGCTTTGGCTGCCGTGGAGTCTTCGGAAGTATCTGTGTTTGCTGTTTTACGAACCGGGACAAATGCCAGATACATAAGTAAAATAACAAATGCACTGGAGAATACCAGGAACGTATAGTTCCAGCCGTACGGAAGAAGGAATCCAACGATCATCATAAGGGCAGACTGACCGAGAGTTTCCATAGAACAGCGAATACCCTGAAGTTTGGAGCGAAGATCTCCGGTAAAACGTTCGCCGATCATGCTGACCGCTTTTGCATTTAATAATCCGATACCAAGTCCCATACAGATACGTGCTGCAAAGATGATCGGATAGGATTCGATAAAGGCCGGAACTAATCCTGCGGTGCCGAAGGTCAGGAGACCGGTGATAACCATAAAGCGTTCACTCAAATAACGCGATAGGATTGGGGTCAGTGCGATCATCAGAAGCATCGTAAAGGATGGTGCTGACATGAGCATCTCCATTTCAGCGCGGCTGTACTCACTGAATGTTTTCATCATTTCCGGCAGACAGCTGGATACTGCAAAGGAGGAAGTGATAAGAAACGAGATTGAGAGTACACCAATGATCTCAAGTTTGTTTGATTTATTCATTATGTGATCCTTTCTGTAGGTTTTCTTTTCACATTATATCGTTCTGTGTGAGAATGTACAAGCAGAAACAAATCATTGTTTTAGGATTCCGTTTTGTTTTCACTCTGTACCAGATCGCGCAAAGCGTCCATACGAGCATCCAGTTCGGCGCTTAACCGAGCACAGATCTGCAGTTCGTTGGCCATATGCTCTGTAAATTCAAAATCCTTTTTATATCGCAGCTGATGCTCCAAGCTTGCCCAGGAGTCCATTGCAATGGTACGAAGCTGGATCTCTGCCTTCATGACACGTTTCTCGTGAGCCAGGAAAATGGGGACACTGACGATCAGATGGAGGCTTCGATAGCCGTTTGGTTTTGGATTGACGATATAATCTTTCTTTTTGATCAGTGTGATATCATCCTGAGCCAGAAAAGCATCTGCAAGCATATAGACATCGTCAGGGAATGCACAGACAACACGGATTCCTGCGATATCGTTCAAGTTTTCTTCGATGGATTCCACAGACATCGGAAGTCCTTTTCGTTCCAGTTTTTCAGCGATGCTGGTGAATTTCTTCAGGCGGCTTTTCAGACCATTGATCGGATTACGATCATAACGGAGAGAAAATTCTTCATTTAAGACATTGAATTTGGTCTCAATCTCCATAATGGCACATCGATAGTAGGCCATCAGCTTATTATATTCCGCAAATTTAGGAAGTGCATGTTCAAAAAGAAGCTTTTCTTCCAGCGTGAAATCACGTTTCTTATCTAACGTCTTGTTTTCATAAGTACTTTGTTTGGTCATCTTAATTAAATGCTCCTTTATCTTAGTCATAGACCATAATGATCCGAAGGATCACTCCGGATGTTTCTAATATACCATAAATTAGCATAAACACATACCGGGACTTTTATGAAAATAAAAAATCCCGCCCATATTGAAATGGACGGGATTTCGGTTTGTAAATTAATCGAGCATTGTTTTTCCGATCGCATCAGCAGCGAGGATTGCTGCATAGATATCTTTTGCAGTTACTGCGAACGGCATATTTACAACTGTATCCACTGCTGTTGCTTCTGCAACTGCCATGATCTCTTCTTCTTTGATCTCTGTAATACCCAGTTCACCTAAAGTTACCGGAAGACCTACTCTTACACAGAAGTCGAGAACTTCATACAGTTCTTCTTCCGGAGAGTTTTCAAGTACTAACTGAACGATAGTACCGAAGGCAACTTTTTCACCGTGGTACATATGGTGACACTGCGGAAGTACTGTCAGACCGTTGTGAACTGCGTGAGCACCTGCAAGACCGCCGGACTCGAAACCGATACCGGAAAGCAGTGTGTTCGCTTCTACTACGTTTTCAACTGCCTTTGTACAAACATGAGCTTCTGCTGCAAGTTTCGCAAGTTCACCTTCTGCGATTAAAGTCTCATAGCATTTTTTTGCAAGGCACATAGCAGCAACTGTCGGAAGTCCGCCTGCACAGGAGTTAGCACCGGATGCTTCACAAGCTCTTGCCTCAAAATATGTAGCTAACGCATCGCCCATACCGGAAACTAATAATCTGGCCGGAGCTTTCGCGATAACGTCTGTATCCATTAATACCAAGTTCGGGTTGGACGGAAGCCAGTAGTAGTCTTCGAATACACCTTCATCAGAGTAAACAACTGCTAATGCGGAACACGGAGCATCTGTGGATGCGATAGTCGGAACGATCGCTACCGGAATGCTGTTCTCGTATGCAACTGCTTTGGAAGTATCCAGGATCTTTCCTCCGCCTACACCAACAACTACATCAATACCGTTTGCTTTTACAACTGCAACCAGTCTTGCGATTTCGTTTCTGGAACATTCGCCGTTAAACTCTTCGTAAAGAACTTCTACGCCTGCAGCACTGAAAGAAGCGTCGATTGTAGCAGCATTTCTCTTTTTACCGGACGGGGAAACTACTACAAGTGCCTTTTTACCAAGCTTTGCAACATAAGTTCCCAGATTTGCCATTTCGCCTGCGCCCTGTACATATTTACCTGGTGCGATAATTACTCTTCCCATAAAAAACCTCCATAATACCGTTAGGTTATCAAATTATTATAGTAGAAGTGTAACACAACAAAGTGAATGCCGCAATGATTTTTGTACTTCTTTTTCATATTCTTATATGAAGGATGGTTGTCATAAGAAACATTCTGTGCTATGATATCATGTGGTTTCATGTGCTCACTTGTC
>JAZRLX010000132.1:0-3434 GCA_045647085.1 Pilosibacter sp. | reverse complement strand
ATGTCGCTAAACTTCTCAACGAAAATTTTCTGCAGTCCAATTTCCTCAAGCTTGGCTATGAGCTGCTCCTCTTCATAATCACTCTGAGCAAAAATCGTATACTTGTACTTCATATTTACAACCTGTCTTTCAAGTATTTTCTTTAAGGGGTACGGGAAGCCGGATGTACCGGCTTCCCTGTTTTGAACTCACATTAAGGCTTTCATGCCGTTGACTTTGATCAGCAGTTTGGAACCATCGCCGTTGATATCAACAAGCACGGTCAGACTATCTTCGGTGCGATTCATATATCCATCAACCGAATTGTTGCTGAAACCGCTTTCCTGGGGATAATAAAGCATAACAGTTACACCAATATTATAACCAAACAACTTACCCTGAGCGACACCGCTCTTGGTAACTCGTCCGTTAAACACGGTGGTCTGTACAGGAACTGCAACCGATTTACCATCAATGGTAATAGTAATAATACCAGTAGCGTCATTTACGTCAGAAATACGTACCTCTGTTACTCCGGCATAGTCCGAAGCTGTATTATTTTCGGTGTCATCCTTGCCATTCTGTCCGCCAGAAGGCTTTCCGGAATCATCCTCATCGGAGTCATCATCCTTATTACCGCTGGAATTGTCCTTACCGCCATTTTCGTCACCGGAATTACCGTTGCCGTTGTCGTCCTTGCCTTCATCTTTGGAACCATTTTCGTCACCGGAATTTTTGCCATCATCAGACCCATTGTCATCGGTGGAATCATTCTTGCCGGTTTCGTTAGTGCCGCCGTTGGAAGTGGTAGAATCATCGTTCTGATCATCATCTCCGGGAACAACAAGATTCTGGTCATCATCAGGATCTGTGGTTTCGGTAGTGGAAATGGTAGTACCTGTTCCATCATTACCGCCACGGTTATCCTCAAATTGCTGGCCAAGAAGCATGGATAACAGCCAGATCAGCAACAGAATAAGAATAATGCCTGTAGTAATTAATATTACCCTGTGCCGAGTTTTATATCCATTCTTGGGTTCTTCAGATTCTGATTCGTCAGCAAACTCCTCTTCTTCCTCTTCAGGCTCGACGTCTTCGGTCTCCTCTTCGCCATCCTCATCATTTTCCTCATCAGCGGAATCCTGATCATCTGCAGGATATTCGCCAGGAGAATTTTCGTCGGATGTGTCATCGGTTTCCTTAGAATTTTCGTCAGTAACCTCAGTGACTGTTGTAACCTCTTCTTCTACGACTGTTTCGTCCTGAAGATCAGTTACCTCTGTGATGTTCTGATCGTCCTCGATCATGGCCTCTGCGTTCACGTTTTCCCAATTTTGATTGTTTTTCATTTTGAAACACTCCTTCGTAACTTAAATTTGGGTGTTTATAATATGGGTAAAGTGAAAGTCGAGTTTCAAGAAAACAATACGAAATCGCAGAACTTTTTTATTTTTTCTTCAAAAGATGTTTTCTTGAAACTCAACCGCCTGATCAACCAAATTATAAATGCATCTTTATAGTTGAGAAGGAGGTATATTCAAATGTCAACAAAACAAAACGCAAAAGAAACCAAGAGGTGCAAAAAAGCAGGAAGAATGGAGGTGTACTTATGATTCGCTATACCATTCTCCAAATCGACCACAAGCTAGATAACCGGAACTATATGTTTATGTCCCAGGATTTCCTGCTTGGTCACGGAGATCCATTCCCCCCACCGCGCAAAATTTACGAGGAAGTCTATGCCGATTGTCAACCGAAGTTTGATCCTGAAGCTGTGTTTACACGCTTCAATATCAATCACCCCGAGGATTACAGAGGCCGAAGTCTTTCGATAAGCGACATCATTCGCTACCATCTTCCTAATGGTGATACCCTGGATTTGTACTGTGATCACATCGGCTACATTGGCGTCGAACTTCGCCAGGGCCATGAAATCGCTAAAAGTCCCGAGTACACACCCGCATCGGATAGGACATCAGATGTCGCATCCTTATTCTACAACAAAAACGGCAAAATGAAAACAGTTAACGTAAATATTTCGAATTTGTTTTCAGGAAAATGTGTTGGTGTTGATGAAAACGGGTGTGAAATCAAACTATCCCCGGCTGAAATTTACAACGTGCTGCGCATGTGTATTGTTTCAGATGCCAAGTACCGCAATGAGGTAAAATCTCTGAACGAAAAATTCATGGAACTGATTGAGCAAGGAGGTAATTTATGAGCAGTGTCCAAGATACCATTAAATGTCCCCAGTGCGGCGGTTGCTACACAACTGACTATGATTGCAGAACCCTTGAGGAATTCAAGTTCTGCGAACGCTGTGGCAAGAAGGAGCTGGTTGAGCTAGTTCGTGACGAAAATGGCGAGGTTGTTCTTGATTCCGAAGGAAAGCCCAGCTACAAAGAATCCTCAAATTTTGGTTACGGATGCCTTAAGCTTGCCGGTAAGAAAGGTGGCGCAACACTCTATTCCATGACAGAGCCTCTAACCGATGAGGCCGCAGCCGATATCCGCAACTCTTTTAACACAGAGCTTGTTGACGTCGGTAAGTCCTATTTAACGAAATGGGACGAGGAAAAGAAGGATGTTGTTGCTCTCTTTGGCGAGGTTCCGTACACCTATGATGAAATGCTCTCAGAGCATAGTGACGACGAAAGTTAGTAATTAAATCGCATCTCTTAAAAACAAGAAGACGGGAGTGAGCATTACGCTCATTCCCGTCTTTGTTTTATAGATTCATAATTTCTCTTTCTATCTGTCGTATAACCTCAACAAACATTTCATCACTCTTTCCTGTCGGATCGGGCAAACCCCAGTTATCATCGAAAACTCTGCCGATAAAAGGACAGCCTACATCACATCCCATTGAAAGTGCAATATCGGGTTGCGGTATCTTGTCTATGGTTTTACTGTACTGCGTCAGCTCCATATCAATGCCGTAGAGCTGCTTCATCAGCCGTACTGCATCTTGGTTGATCTGCGGTTTAGTTTCCGTTCCTGCTGAGTAAAATTCAAACGTATCGCCTCGCAGGTGTTTACCGAGAGCTTCGGCAATCTGGCTGCGGCAGGAATTGTGTACGCAAATAAAAGCTACTTTCTTCTTCATATCAAAAACCTAACTTGTGCAGAAGTTTTTCAACGTCTGCCGCCTTTAACACCTTGCCCATAGACACAACTTTTTCGTTTACAACAAGGGCGGGCATACTCATAACACCGTATTCCATAACTTTCTCCATATCGGTGATGTACTCTACCTCTAAAGAGAGTCCCATATTCTTTACAGCTTCTTTTGCGTACTCATATTGCTGATGGCAGGAAGCACAGCCTGCTCCTAAAACCTTAATACAGCAGATACCGTTTACTGCCTCGCCGCAGCAGTTGTTTACAATCTCTGTTGCTTCGCTTGTGGGACAACCGCAGTTGCAAGCGCAGGCAGGAGCCTTCTTTTCCTCGTT
>JAZRLX010000131.1:0-4608 GCA_045647085.1 Pilosibacter sp. | reverse complement strand
ATGTTGGATGAACCGTCCATGGGTCTGTCTCCATTACTTGTTGATCAGGTGTTTGAGCTGATTAAAGATATCAATAAAGACGGTACAACCATTCTGCTGGTTGAACAGAATGCAGGTAAATCCCTTGCGATTTCAGACCGTGCTTACGTTATGGAGACAGGTAAGATCGTTCTGAGCGGAACCGGTGCTGAGCTGGCTGCCAGTGAGATGGTTCGCAAAGCTTATCTTGGCGGTTGATACAGTTCCTCAAAGAAATATGATAAAATTAAGACAGAGGTATTTTCCTCTGTCTTTTCTTATGGTACAATATTTCTATGTGCGAATAGCACAGTAGGGTGAAAATTGAATTTATGGGTGAGGTATGACTATGAATAAAACTCCGATTATTATCGATTGCGATCCGGGCGTAGACGACAGCTATGCAATTGCGCTTGCAAACTCTAATCCGAACTATCAGATCGTAGCGCTTACAGCAGTAGAAGGCAATGTTCCGGCATCTTTCACACGTCAGAACTGTCTTTGTCTGAG
The DNA here is from genome assembly GCA_045647085.1 of Pilosibacter sp. Classification (GTDB taxonomy): domain Bacteria; phylum Bacillota; class Clostridia; order Lachnospirales; family Lachnospiraceae; genus Pilosibacter. Next base: position 4,080 of record JAZRLX010000131.1, on the reverse strand, counting down.
AGAGACATTCCACATGGAAGGAACAAAAGTTGGTTTCGGTGCAACTGTACCGTTGGTAAGACCGTATTTCCGCGATGCATCCGGTACACACGGTGAAGGCGGTATTGGTGGAATCCAGCTTCCGGAGCCGACAATCGCACCGGAGGAAAAACCGGCGTGGGATGTTATTTATGAAGAAGCAGTCAAATATGGCGGCGAGCTGGTTCTGTTTGCAGTAGGTCCGTTAACAAACATCGCAACTGCACTTCGCAAATATCCGGATCTTCCAAACTATATCAAACGCTTTGTGATCATGGGCGGCGGTACATTCGGCAACGTAACAGCGACAAGTGAAACAGCCGAGTTCAACATCTGGGTTGACCCGACAGCTGCAAAAGAAGTATTTGAGAAATTGGAAGTTTATATGGTAGGTCTCAATGCAACACACGCAGCAGCAGTAGAGATCAAAGACTTCGATGAGATCTTAGAGATCACCGGTGAATGCAAAAACAGTGAGTGTGATTACCTGTATCAGTTAACAACATTCTCTAAAGAAAATGCGTTCAAAAATGGACAGGATAACAACGTGATCCATGATGCACTGGCAATTGCTGCACATATGGATTCCGATGTGGTGAAATTTGAGAAATATTACGTACATGTAGAAGACAGAGAAATTGAAAATGTAGGTGAGACAATCATCGATTTCAAAGGCGAGAGCGGCAAAGAGCCGAACTGCTGGGTAGCGATGGATGTAGATCAGCCGAAATTTGTTGAGATGATCATAAACATGTGTAAACACTACGCGCAGATGTAGTATATATTTAGAAATAATTGGCCGAGGTTTCGATGGGAAACCTCGGCTTTTTCTGTACAAACAGCTATGATTTTGGTATGATGGAAGTATCTGATACAGGAAATGCAGACAAGGATTTGCGAGGATAAAAGTTGTATGGGAGGAATGGTTATGTTAAAGTTAATTCCTGCGGTAAAACAATTGGAATTGCATGAAGGAACGTGGAATAATACTTCGATCACTTTAAAAACAGATGCGATCGATCAACGGCTGATCGATGCGCTGTCTGATATTAAACATACAGAAAATGGTATTCCGATAGAGATTTGTATCTCCGGAGCAGGTGGAGAGGACTATAAACTGCAGATCGATGAGAATGGTATCAAGATCACATCCGGCAGCGAGTCAGGCGCCTTCTATGCGATCCAGACATTAAAGCAGATCATTGCCAACGGTCAGGTTCCGTACTTAGAGATTTATGATAAACCGGATTTCGAGTATCGTGGATTTTATCATGACATCACCCGCGGCAAGATCCCGACTGTCGAGACGATGAAGCAGCTCATTGACCGGATGGCTTACTATAAATTAAACTCTCTCCAACTGTATGTGGAGCATGTGTATGAATTTGAAGAGTGCAAAGATCTGTTTGAAACATGCGGATATTATACAAAAGCAGAGATGCAGGAACTGGATGAGTATTGTAAAGCTCGATTTATCGATTTTATCCCGTCTCTGTCAACCTTCGGTCATTTATGCGAATTGCTGGAACTGGATCAGTACAAACATCTGCGTGCTATAAAGGATTTTGAGATTTCTGAAAATCGCTGGCATGAGAGAATGGCGCATCATACACTGGATCCGCGCCTTCCGGAAAGTGAAGCACTGGTTAAGAGCCTGATCGATCAGTATGTCCCGGCGTTTACATCGGAGACATTCAATATTTGCTGTGATGAAACCTTTGATCTGCAGATGATGGATCCGGAACTGGATGCAGGAAAACTGTATGTGGATTTCACAAAGAAGATCATCGAACATGTACAGTCAAAAGGCAAAAAGGTCATGATGTGGGCCGATGTGCTGCTGGAGTATCCAGAGTGCATCAATGAGATTCCGGAAGACATTGTATTCCTTAACTGGGACTACGAGGTGGATACTCCGGAAGAGAAGATCCGCAAATTCAGTGAGCTTGGCAGAAAACAGATCGTATGTCCGGGAACGACTTCCTGGAGTCGGTTCTGTGAAGAGGTAGCAGTAGAAGAGCAGAACATTGCAAGACTTGCAGATTTTGCTCACAAATATGGCGCTGTCGGTATCCTCAATACAAACTGGGGCGACTGGGGCAACCCGGCCAGCCTGGAGATGGCGATGTATGGCCTGGTTCTTGGTGCTGCAAAGTCATGGACCGTGGATACAGCTGTGGATGAAGCATTCTACGGTGCTGTGAACCATCTGCTCTACGGTGCGGAAAATGCGATCCAGCTTCTGTCTGAGGTCAGTGCAGCCCATGCACAGATCAGATGGCTGCCATTCACAAGAACCTATCTGGAAGGCAGATACGAAAAGGAAATCCCGCCGACTTATATTCATTTCAAATTTACGGAAGAGAATCTGAAGAATATTCAGAAGGCATATGTGACATGCAAAGATCTGTTAGCCGAAGCGCACTGGGCATATGAAGAAGCACGAGAAGAAATGCTCCTGAGTTTAGAAGGTGTATGTATGATGGCTGAATTTGCTGCCAAGATGAAGGGCTTTGAAGTTGAGCATATGATCGATACCGGCGAATGGATCAAAAAATACAGTGCAAGATGGGAAGCAAAGAATAAACCGTGTGAATTATACAGGATCACAGAGATGTTTGAGTATCTTGAAAATAAATATTTTTAGTAGGAGGAACAGTACAAATGAGTGAAGTGAAGCAGGAGATCATGCAGTTCGATAACTGCAGCACAATCATTGTAGGTAAAAATGCATCTAAGACAGGTCATGTTCTGGTTGCACACAACGAAGATGATATGGAGTGTATTACTCAGGTGCATCTGGTACCGAGAGTAAAACATGAAGAAGGTGAAGTGATCACATTTAAAGACGGAAGCGCTGTGATCCCTCAGGTTCCGGAGACATGGGCTTATATGTGGACAGAGCTCCGTACACTGAAGGGAATCGGCGGTGAGCCGTTCGCAGACAGCTACTGCAACGAGTGGGGCGTGGCAATCGTGACAGACAGCTGTGTAGGTTCTAAAGTAAGTGAAGATGAGAAGATGAAAGATGGTATCGGTTATGCTCTTCGTCGTCTGATCGCAGAGCGTGCGAAGACAGCTCGTGAAGGTGTAGAGGTAGCAGCAGCTCTCTGCAGCGAGTTTGGTTACCGCAGCAGCCGTGCTTACCACATCTGTGACAAAGACGAGGCTTGGGTATTCCAGGCGACAACCGGTCACAACTATGTGGCACAGAGAGTCGGCGATGACGAGATTTACTATATCCCGAACTGGTATACCATCCACAATGTTGATTTTACTGATACAGAGCATAAAAACTTCTACTGGTCTGAGGACCTGGTAGCATATCCGATGCGCCACGGCTGGTATACACCGGCAGTAGAGGGTGATTACTCTGATTTCGATTTTGCCCTTGCATATCAGCATGATCTGACACTTGGCAAGTCCAATGCAGACCGTTCCGACCTGGCTTGGACAAAGCTGGTTGGCGAGCCGATGCCGTACCGTACATTCTCCGTAAAGGCACCGAAGAAATATGGTATTGAAGATCTGAAAGAAGTGGTTCGTTCCCATTATATGGAGCACGGTGAGGATCTGAAAGAAGACCCGACTATGAGCCCGCACCGTTTCGGTATCTGCCGTGATACAACTTCCGTATCCGAGATCATCGAGTTCCACGAGGATGTAAATCTTTCCTGCTGCTGGCGCTCCTTCCCAAGACCGTGTGCAGCACCGTTCACACCGTGGTATTTCGGAATCACAAAACTTCCGAAGGGCTACGAGTGGATCAACTACCAGGCATCCCAGATGACACATTTCTACTGCGATCCGTCTGAGTTTAAGTACAACTCCGAGTATGCATACTGGGCATTCCGCAGACTGCAGGATGTGATGGAGTTTGACTATCAGTTCTGTCAGGAAAAGGTACATAATTCCATTAAGGAACTTGAGGCTGAGTGGGCGGCAGTAAAACCGCAGATCGACAAGGCATACCTTGCACTGAAAGAGACAAACGAAGCGTATGCAAGACAGTTACTGACAGACTACACATGTCAGCAGGCTCAGAAGGCATGGGATTGGGCA
>JAZRLX010000130.1:0-8552 GCA_045647085.1 Pilosibacter sp. | reverse complement strand
AGATCAATAATCAATTATCCCTTTTCTGAACTAATTGTTTATGCCGCCATAACCGGCTGTGCCATCATCGCTGCCACCAATGTGGATGCAACAAGAACTTTTGTGCTCTTTTTCGCTTTATTTAAAATATTACGATTTGTCATAACATTATCCCCCTGTTCTAAATTTATACTTGAGCAAACTTCTCGACGCCCTATATTCTACCTTAATTATAAACTTAGCAAATCTGACCGTCAACTTAAGACTTTCTTTCAAAGTTGCGGTAAAACTGGGTAATTTGGGGCAATTTCGTGGCAACGCAAAAAGGCAGATGGATAAACCACCTGCCTTAAAATTCAGATCATGTAATCGAATCAGTATTAAACTAACTCAAGCAGAACTGCCATTGCGCCGTCGCCCTTACGCTGACCGATCTTGATGATTCTTGTGTAACCACCGTTACGGTTCTCGTATTTCGGAGCGATCTCGTTGAATAACTTAGCCGGAAGATCAACCTTCTTTGTGTTTCTCTTTCTGCCAGCTGCCTCTGTCGGAACTTCTGTTACAGCGTAAAGAGTCTTTAACATCTGTCTTCTAGCGTGAAGTCTGGACGGCATATCTTTCTTGATTTCCTTCTCAACTTCATCGTAAACTGTAACTTTCTTACCGTCTACAACTTCTTTCACTCTCTTACCGTTAGCATCTTTACGAGCTACTTTAGCTGTTACTTTAACTACTTCGTAGTTGTCTTTCTCTTTAACAGCGAGAGCGATCATACCCTCAACGATCTTCTTTACTTCTTTAGCTCTTGCCTCTGTTGTAACGATCTTGCCGTTGTTGATAAGTGCTGTTGCAAGGCTTCTAAGCATTGCTTTTCTCTGATCGGATGTTCTTCCAAGTTTTCTATAACCTGCCATGATTTTAATTCTCCTCCATTTGTATGGAACAATGAGCCATGCATCTTCGGGCTTATTGAACCATTGCTTTCATAATCCATATAAATGTGTTTATAGTTCAGTCTTGTCCCGCCTGCCAAAACAGGTTGGCAAAGCTGAACATGCGAGTGTCAGTTATTACTGCTCCTCGCTGGAATTAAGCTGTAAGCCTAATTCTTTTAATTTTGCAAGTACTTCTTCTAAGGACTTTCTGCCAAGGTTACGAACCTTCATCATGTCCTCAGATGTTCTGCTGCAGAGTTCTTCTACAGTGTTGATACCTGCTCTCTTGAGACAGTTGTAAGAACGAACGGAAAGCTCCAGCTCGTCGATGTTCATCTCAAGAACTTTTTCTTTTTCATTATTCTCTTTCTCAACCATGATCTCAGCATTCTGAGAGATCTCGGAAAGGTCGATGAAGAGATTTAAATGCTCACTTAATACTTTCGCTGCAAGGCTAACTGCATCGTCCGGATTCAGTGTGCCGTTTGTGTAGACTTCCAGAGTGAGTTTGTCATAGTCAATTTTCTGACCAACACGAGTGTTTTCAACAGCCATGTTAACACGCTCAACAGGTGTGTAAATGGAATCTACAGCAATAACACCGATCGGGAGATCGTCATTCTTGTTCTTGTCAGCGCTTACATAGCCACGGCCGTTAGTGATAGTAAGCTCCATGTAGAACTTGCTGTCTGCACCGCCGCTTAATGTTGCGATAACCTGCTCCGGGTTGAGGATCTCGATGTCAGCATCCGCCTGAATGTCAGCAGCTGTGATCACACCTTCACCTTCGAACTCGATGTATGCAGTCTTCGGCTCATTTGTATCGCTGTTATTCTTAATTGCTAAGCTCTTAACGTTCATGATGATCTCAGTCACATCTTCTTTAACACCAGCGATGGAACTGAACTCATGAAGTACGCCGTCGATTTTCACCTGGCTTACTGCAGAACCCGGTAAAGAAGAAAGCATGATTCTTCTCAGGGAGTTACCCAGAGTTGTGCCGTATCCGCGCTCTAACGGTTCTACGACAAACTTGCCGTATTTTTTATCTTCGGAAATTTCAGCAACTTGAATGTTTGGTTTCTCAAAATCGAACAAAATAGCCCCTCCTTTTGGGTATGCTTAGACTCAAAAAGGCCCTCTGGACCTTTTCTACAATTGCTAGGCAACAAAGCTCACGAAGCGAAGGGATATAAATCCCCCGCTTCGATAAAGACTTATTATTTGGAGTATAACTCGACGATGAGCATCTCGTTAACCGGAACGTCGATTTCTTCTCTTGCCGGCAGAGCTTTTACTGTGCCTTTAAGAGCTTCCTGATCAACATCTAACCAAGCCGGTACTAAACGACCTGCTGTTACTTCCAGGATTAATTTGTAGCGTGTATCGCCTTTGCTCTTCTCTCTGATCTCGATAACGTCGCCAGCTTTGATGAGGTAGGACGGGATGTTTACACACTTGCCGTTTACAAGAACGTGCTTGTGGTCAACGATCTGTCTAGCTTCTCTTCTTGTTCTAGCGAAGCCCATACGGAAGATTACGTTATCAAGTCTGCGCTCTAAGAGGATCATAAGGTTTTCACCAGTCTGACCGCTTAAACGCTCAGCTTTTTCATAGTAGTTACGGAACGGTTTCTCAAGTACACCGTAGATGAATTTAGCTTTCTGTTTCTCTCTTAACTGAAGGCCGTATTCACTTACTTTTTTATTAGCTCTTTTAGATTCTCTGTTGGATTTTTTATCAATTCCTAAATAAATCGGATCAAGACCAAGGGATCTGCATCTTTTAAGAACAGGAACTCTATCAACTGCCATTTATTACTTCCTCCTAATTAGACTCTTCTACGTTTCGGCGGACGGCAACCGTTGTGCGGAACCGGTGTTACGTCCTTAATGCTTGTTACTTCAAGACCGCATGCCTGAAGGGCACGGATCGCTGCCTCACGACCGGAACCCGGTCCTTTAACCATAACGTCGACGGATTTTAAACCATGTACAAGAGCTGCCTTAGTTGCAGTTTCTGCAGCCATCTGAGCTGCGTATGGAGTAGATTTCCTTGAACCTCTAAATCCCAGACCGCCTGCACTTGCCCAAGATAAAGCATTTCCCTGTGCATCTGTTAATGTCACGATTGTGTTGTTAAAAGATGACTGGATGTGCGCCTGTCCGCGTTCAACGTTTTTCTTTACACGCTTTTTTGTCACTTTCTTAGCAGTGGACACTTTTTTAGCCATTTTAAACTAACCTACTTTCTCGAATTTTGAATCCTGTTTTCCTGTTTTTAAAACATGCAACGTGATTCATACTTTAGTTACTTATTTCTTTTTGTTTGCTACTGTCTTTCTCGGACCCTTACATGTTCTTGCGTTGGTCTTTGTTTTCTGACCACGAACCGGAAGGCTCTTTCTATGACGAATGCCTCTGTAGCAACCGATTTCCTGAAGTCTCTTGATGTTTAAAGCGATCTCACGACGTAAGTCACCCTCTACAAGCTGAGATTCATTGATAACTTCCTGGATGTTCTTAACCTCGTCATCGGTTAAATCTTTAACGCGAGTATCCGGGTTAACACCAGCTGCTGTAAGAATACGGTTTGCACTTGTTCTACCGATACCGTAGACATAAGTTAAGCCGATCTCGACACGTTTTTCTCTTGGTAAATCAACACCTGAAATACGAGCCATGAGTGTACCTCCATTTTAATTTAGTAGAAATAGTATTTTGCCGACATGTACACGCACTCTGGCGAGTCATGTCAAAGCCGCGCGAAAATTACAGGCAAGATGCGGCAATTAACCCTGTCTCTGTTTGTGCTTCGGATTTTCACAGATTACTCTGATGCTGCCTTTTCTCTTAATAATCTTGCACTTTTCGCAAATCGGTTTTACTGATGATCTTACTTTCACAGTAATATCTCCTTTCCTTCGTAGTCTGCTTCCTTTCATTCCACCGGCTTACACACCTGATGCCGAAAGACTTTGGGGAAACAGCATTACGGGTTGCCAATACCTGTATATAGACACCCTGAACGGGCATAATACAAGCGTTCCAACAAAGTTCGCTTGAGCATTATACCATCGTTATACTTAAAAATCAAGTATTTTTTCAACTAATTTTTTGTATTTTTTCCTGTACTTTCTTGGCATTTTTACCAATAAAGTATCAATTATCCTTGATTCCTCAATGTTATTGTTTCACTGAGAAACGGGAAACTCAAACTCCACTGCGTTTCGTTCGAGCAGCGTAAAATCACGAAGTGATTTTACTTATCTCTCCAGATGATACGGCCCTTGGATAAGTCATACGGAGACATCTCCAGTGTTACCTTATCGCCCGGAAGGATTCTAATATAGTTCATGCGGAGCTTTCCGCTGATTGTAGCAAGAACTTTGTGACCGTTCTCTAATTCTACCTGGAACATTGCGTTCGGAAGTTTTTCAACTACAACGCCTTCGATTTCGATTACATCAGCCTTAGACATACTTCTCATTACCTCCTGTACGATCTTTGTACTACTGTCTTGTTCTCTTTATCACTTGGATATGCTTCTTATTTTTTCGGAGCACTTTCCCATCCTCTCGGATCAGGAAAACATATTCTCCGCAGTCTTCTGTTATGACGTAAGTCTTTCCTCTGTCATTGCCGGCCAAAACTCTGGCCTGCCAACCTGATCTTAATTCCATGGAATTCCTCCCCATTTCTGCTTATTCAGCATCCCCTTTATATAAGGTAAGGATTTCCGGCTCACCCTCGGTGATCAGGATCGTGTTTTCATAGTGAGCGGACAGGGAACCATCTTCTGTCACAACTGTCCAATCATCGTCCAACCATACCACTTCCGGACCGCCTGCATTGATCATCGGCTCGATCGCCAATGTCATGCCCGGACGAAGTAAAATGCCTTTTCTCTTCATTGCGAAGTTCGGCACCTCCGGATCTTCGTGGAGATGGGTTCCGATTCCGTGACCAACCAGATCACGAACTACACCGTAGCCAAAGCTCTCGGCATAGGACTGAATCGCCGTTGAAATGTCATTGAGGTGATAACCCGGTTTTGCAAACTTAATTCCTTCGAAGAAACTCTGCTTGGTTACCTCCATCAACTGTTTCGCTTCCGGTGTTACCTCTCCGATCGCCCATGTTCTGGCTGCATCAGAATGGTAGCCCTGATAGATCACGCCTGCATCGAGGCTTACAATATCGCCTTCTTTTAAGATTCTGTGGCGGTTCGGGATTCCATGTACAACTTCGTCATTGACGGAGACGCAGATGGAGGCCGGATAGCCATTGTAATTCTTAAAGGAAGGAATGCAGCCGTAGCTGCGAATGATCTTCTCGCCCAGGCGGTCAATATCCAATGTGGACATGCCCGGTTTGAGCGCTTTGCGTAACTCCTCATGAGTAGCAGCCAGGATCTCTCCGGCTTTTCTCATCAGTTCAATTTCTCTCGGCGATTTAATCGTTACTGCCATGTTTTTATGCTCCTAAAATATTGGTGATATCCTGGAATACATCTTCCATATCTTTTGTACCGTCAACTGTGCGTAAAATTCTCTGCTTGCCGTAGTACTCGATCAGCGGCTGTGTCTGATTGTGGTAAACTGCCAGACGCTTCTTCACCGTCTCCGGCTTATCATCGTCTCTTAAAAACAGTTCAGATCCACACTTATTACAGATGCCTTCTGTCTTCGGCGGAGCAAAAACCATGTGGTAGGTCTGACCACAGCCTGAACATGCTCTTCTACCAGACATACGAGAAACAATTCTTTCATCCGGCACGTGAACATTGATCGCATAATCCAGAGTTTCTCCTCTGTCTCTCAATGCTTTTGTCAAGCTCACAGCCTGCGGAATCGTACGTGGGAAGCCGTCCAGAATGTAACCCCCATCACAATCCGGCTGGCTGAGTCGATCCATAACAAGATCGATCGTTAAAGAGTCCGGAACCAACTGTCCCTTATCCATATACGCTTTTGCTTTCTTTCCCAATTCCGTACCATCTTTGATGTTTGCTCTAAAAATATCCCCTGTAGAAATATGCGGAAGATCATATTTTTCATTGATCATTTCCGCCTGTGTTCCTTTTCCGGCACCTGGTGCACCTAACATAATAATCTTCATGAGATAACCTCCATGGGCTTCATGAGCCAAAAAGACACAGTTATCCGAAAAAACGGGCGAAATCAGATTCCGCCCGTTTCGGATATATTACGATACTGTTATCATCGTTTCTTACTAGTCATTTAAGAATCCCTTGTAATTTCTTACAAGCATCATGGATTCGATCTGCTTAATTGTCTCGAGGACTACGCCTGCTACGATAATTAAGGATGTTCCACCGAAGGAAAGGCTGCCTACGTTGAAAAGACCGGATGCAATGATCGGTACAAGGCAGACAATGATAAGACCACAAGCACCGATAAATACGATGTAGTTTAATACGTCGTCAAGATAATCGGATGTTGGCTTACCCGGACGAATGCCCGGAATGAATCCGCCTGCTTTCTTCATATTATTAGCAACTTCCATCGGGTTAAACGTAATGGACGTATAGAAATATGCGAACAGTACGATTAATACGATATAAATGATCAGACCAAGGGAATAGAGCGGAGCTTCCGGTCTAAACCAGTTGCCTGAATTTAACGCCATGATGATCTTACCACCGATTGTAGAATAATCGATTGTGAAGAACTGTGCGATCATTGACGGCATAGACATAATAGAAGATGCGAAGATTACCGGGATAACACCAGCAGTGTTAACCTTAAGCGGAATGTGGCTGGACTGACCGCCGATCATTCTGCGACCCTGCATTTTCTTACTATACTGTACCGGAATGCGGCGTACCGCACCATTTAAGATGAGAACGAATACTACAACTGCTGTAATGATCGCAACAATGATGATTGCTGCTACTGCTGCTACTGCAACAGACTTTCCGGACATAAATCTCTGATACAGGGACATGAAGTCCTGTGGGAGACCGGAAACTACATTAAGCATGATGACAAGGGAAACACCGTTTCCAAGACCTTTTTCAGTAATCTTCTCACCAATCCACATCAGAAGCGCTGTACCGGCTGTCATAGCAGCCACTACTGTTAAGTAGCCCCAGAAATTTCTGTGTTCCGGAAGGATCAGACCCTGACCGCCAAGACCTACGGCCATAGCAGTGGACTCGATCACAGCAAGAGCAACAGTTAAATAACGAGTATACTCATTGAGCTTCTGTCTTCCTTCTTCACCCTCTTTCTGCATTTCCTCTAATTTCGGAATTGCAATTGTAAGAAGCTGAATGATAATGGAAGATGTGATATACGGGCTTACACTCAGTGCAAACAGGGACATGGACGCGAAAGAACCGCCAGTGATAGCGTTCACGAAGCCCATACCGGAAGCATCAAGTGCCTCAAAAAAACCTGCCAGATATGCTGAGTCAACGCCCGGAATCGGAAGGTTGGAACCAAACCGAATTAACACGAGCATTAAAAAGGTATAAAGAAGTCTCTTACGGACTTCTTCAACCTTTAAAGCTCTCTGTAAAGCTTTTAACATATTAGATCACCTCGCAGGTACCGCCTAATGCTTCAATTTTTGCTTTTGCAGCCTCACTGAATGCGTTAGCCTTAACGTTAAGTTTCTTTGTTAACTCACCGTTACCAAGGATCTTAACTGTATCCTGCGCGTTTTTAACGATACCAGCCTCAACTAAGCAGTTGATGCATACTGTGGAATCGTTCTCGAATCTCTCAAGAGCGGAAACATTAACACCGATCATTTCAACACGGTTCATGTTCTTGAAGCCTCTCTTCGGGAGACGTCTATATAACGGCATCTGACCACCTTCAAAGCCCGGTCTTGTAGCACCAGAACGTGCTTTCTGACCCTTGTGGCCGTAACCAGCTGTTTTACCATTACCAGAAGCGTGGCCGCGGCCTCTTCTGAAATTATCGCTATGTTTGGAACCTTCAGCAGGACGTAAATTGGATAAATTCATCTCTGCACCTCCTTACTTTCTATCAGATATTAGATTTCTTCAACTTTAACCAGGTGTCTAACACTCTGGATCATGCCTCTTACAGCACCGTTATCCGGCATTTCAACTGTTTTGTGTAATTTCTTTAAGCCAAGTGCTTCAACAGTTGCTCTCTGCTTCGGAACAGCACCAATCGGGGATTTTACTAATGTGATTAATAATTTCTCTGCCATTTTTATATCCTCCTAATTAGCAAACAACTTCTTCAACAGATTTGCCACGGTTCTTAGCAACCTGCTCCGGTGTCTTTAAGTTCTTAAGACCCTCGATTGTTGCGAGAACTACGTTTGTCTTGTTGTTGGAGCCTAAAGATTTTGTACGGATATTCTTAATACCAGCAAGCTCTACTACGGAACGAACCGGGCCGCCTGCGATGATACCAGTACCTTCCGGTGCCTTCTTGAGAAGTACGGAAGAGCTTCCGAACTCACCAAGGAAGTCGTGCGGGATACTGTTGTTCTCGTCCATCGGGATTGCTACCATATTCTTGATAGCTGCCTCTTTACCTTTACGGATAGCTTCCGGAACCTCAGCTGCTTTGCCAAGACCAGCGCCTACATGGCCATTACCGTCGCCTACTACTACCAGAGCGGAAAA
>JAZRLX010000129.1:0-10289 GCA_045647085.1 Pilosibacter sp. | reverse complement strand
ACGCTGACAGAGCCGGGAGTGATATCTAAAAACTGCTCCATGAACTCATCTCCGGCAAAAGAAAGTCGGGCGGAGTTGATCTGTTTGGAGAGATTTTTTGTTTTAAATTTCTTAGTTCCGGGCATCATCAACATGTAAAATTTGGTTTTCTGTGCATTGCAGAGAAATAAATTTTTGCAAATGTGGATACCGAGAAGTTTTTCCACTTCCATGCAGGATTCGATAGAAGCGGTCTCATCGTGATCCAGATGGGAAAACGGAACCTGAAGGGAGTCTAACAATTCGTATGTGCGTACTTCCTTTGGAAGACGCTCAGAAAGATTGTCCGGAGTTCCGGTGTAAAGTGTTTTATCAATATAAAAGTCCATGAATGGTTTCCTTTCAATCTGTATTTTACAAAAAAGTCATAATCTATTATAATGTAAGAAGTGAAAAAATCAAGATTATTAATGGAGATAACAATATGAATCAGTGTCCGAATTTTAAGAAGTGTGGCGGATGTCAGTATCTGGATCTGCCATACGAGGAACAGTTAAAAAAGAAACATAAAGAAGTAACTCAGCTGTTGAAACCTTTTTGCAAGGTTCATTCGGTTGTAGGTATGGAAGATCCGTACCATTACAGAAATAAAGTGCATGCGGTATTTGGCCGTGACAGAAAAGGAAAAATCATTTCCGGTGTATATAAGGAAGGAACCCATACAATTCTTCCGGTAGATGTATGCCTGATCGAAAATGAAAAAGCAGATGCGATCATTAAAACCGTTCGCGAATTGCTTCCGTCATTTAAGATGAAAGTTTACGATGAGGATACCGGTTTTGGTTTCCTTCGCCATGTGTTAATTCGTACAGCGCATAAAACAGGCGAGATCATGGTCGTTTTAGTTACAGCATCTCCGGTATTTCCATCCAAGAACAATTTTGTCAAAGCATTAAGAAAGGTGCATCCGGAGATCACGACGGTTGTTCAGAATGTGAATAACCGCGGAACAAGTATGGTTCTTGGCGACAAAGAACAGGTGCTTTATGGACCGGGATTTATCGTAGATGAGTTGTGCGGAAAGAAATTCCGTATTTCTTCTAAGTCCTTTTATCAGATCAATCCGATCCAGACAGAAAAACTCTATGACCTTGCGATCAAGGCTGCTAAATTGACCGGTAAAGAGACTGTGATCGATGCGTATTGCGGAATCGGAACCATTGGTATTGCAGCATCAGCAGGAGCCAAAGAAGTGATCGGTGTGGAACTGAACAAGGATGCAGTTCGTGATGCAGGAACCAATGCAAAGATGAACAAGGTAAACAATGTTCGTTTTTACAATAATGATGCGGGAAAATTTATGGTACAGATGGCTTCTCAGGGAGCGAAGGCTGATGTTGTGTTCCTGGATCCGCCGAGAAGCGGCAGTACAGAGGAGTTTGTCAATGCAGTAGCAATCCTTGGTCCGAGCCGTGTTGTATACGTATCATGTGGTCCGGATACATTAGCAAGGGATCTTGTGTGGTTCAAAAAGAAAGGGTACGAAGCAGAGGAAGCGTGGGCAGTAGATATGTTCCCGATGACTGCTCATACAGAAGCTGTGGTAAGCCTGAAAAAGGTAAATAAGAAATAAATTGTCTGAATTGTTTCAAAAACAAGCGTAACAATTTAACCGGCGGTTCAATGACATTTGGGTAAATATCGTGTATGATATTGGTACATGGAGAGAAATTGGTTTGACTGGAGGGATTTGTATGTATAGGATTTCGAAGGTGGAAACAGGGAGACGATTACGAAAGTTGATGAACTGGCACGGTGTTACGGTGCGGGAAGTGCAAGAAGAGATGGAACTTGAAAGTCCGCAGGCAATCTATAAATGGCTGAACGGCCGAGCATTACCCAGTACGGAGAATCTCTTGATCCTCGGCCGTCTGCTCAATGTTTCCATGGAAGATATGCTCGTAACGGAGCAGAGTTCTTTGGGAAAAGAGCGAAAAAAGTTATGGGATGAAAAACATCCTCCGGCGTTTCTGTCGTTCAAAATGCAGTCGGGAGAACCGATTCGGAAGGTAGATGAACGCAGATTTTGCCAGTATCTGGATTTCATGGATCAGGAACGACTGCGTGCAGCATATAGCTTTCAGTCATGATCCTATTCGCTAGCTTAACAGTTCGTCATAGGAAACTTTGAGAACTTTTGCTATGATCTTTAATTCAATATCAGTAATGAAACGGGAACCGGATTCCATGCGCTGGACAGCATTTTTATCTACATCCAGACCTTCGATCTGGAGCATTTCAGCAAGCTTTCGCTGAGATGTTTTTAGAGGCAATGCCTTACGGATCGCACGAATCTTGGCACCGCATATATTGTTGCGTCCGGATTCGGATTTGTTTTTATACATTAAGTAATCCTCGAAATATGGAGAGATGTTATTGTTTGTAGTGCTTTCTGAGCGAGCTGAGTGTATTCTTCATTGTTTCTGTCAGAACACGAACTTCATTGATCGTGCAGCTATCCAGTATCATCTGAGCTTCTGATTTATAGATGTCTTTGGACTGCTCGATGCTGTCGCAAAGGAGAGCATCTACTGTAATAGACAAAGCATTTGCGATACTAACAATGGATTGCAGACTTGGAACCTTTTTTGCATTTTCAATGTTGCTGATATGTGTCGTTGATAGATCAGCACGTTCGGCAAGCTGCTCCTGTGTGAGCCCTTGGTTCTTTCTGATTTCTTTTATACGTAAGCCCAGGGAATTGTAATCAATCTGCACGGTTGTTCTCCTAAGTGTTGTTTTACAGATAGTTTACGTTTGGAGAGAAAATCTATCCAATATCCAAAGGAATGATATATTCCTATGGATCAAGTTTTAGGAATAAAAAAACAAATATTTATCTTTAAATATATGTGAAAATCGTAAAGAACATGACATTCACCAAATGTCAAAACAACAAAGATTGAAAATGAAATATTGGGATACACTATGACCAGAGGTGATAATATGAGATCCATTTGGTCAGACGAGAAGCCCCGGATTCTTGCGGACAGAAAAGAACTTCCCCCAAAAGCGGAAGTTGTGATCATTGGCGGAGGAATGGCGGGGCTTTTGTGTTCTTATTTATTAAAGGAATCGGGGATACCGTCGATCGTATTAGAAGCGAACGAAGTATGCTGTGGTCAGACAAAATACACGACTGCTAAGATCACGTCTCAACATGGACTGATCTATTCGAAGCTTGCGGCTATTTTGGGTGAGGAAACAGCATGCAAGTTTGGCAGAATGAATGAGAGAGCTATAGATGAATTTGAGAGGATCATTCGCGGACATGGAATTGCGTGTGGCTTTCAGCGTCGTCCATCCTATTTGTATACGAAGACAGAATGTGGAGTTAAGGATCTAGAGAGAGAAAGGACCGAAGCAAAGAGGGCCGGCATTAAAGCTTCTCTTGAATACGAGACGGAGCTGCCGTTTCCTGTCAAGATGGCTTTAAAATTTGAAAATCAGGCTCAGTTTCATCCGCTGGAATTTTTGAATGAAATTGTAAGAGAACTGGATATATATGAACATGAGAGAGTTCTGAAAGTAAAAGGAAATCAAGTCATTACGGAACATGGCAGGATTGAAGGAAAGAAGATTGTTTTTGCCACCCATTTTCCGTTTGTAAATGTCCCGGGATTTTATTTCTCCAAAATGCATCAGGAGCGGAGTTATGTCTTAGCAGTACGAGTTTCGCAGCCAGCAGTGGAACATGGAATGTATTATGGGATTGATCAAGATGGTTTGTCGTTTCGTCGTGTAGGAGATGTGATACTTGTTGGTGGAAAGAATCATCGGACCGGTGCACAACAGTGTGAAGATCCCTATGACGCATTGCGCAGAGATGTGACAGCATTTTGGCCGGAATACGAGGAAGTTGCAAGCTGGTCAGCACAAGACTGTATGACATTGGATTCCCTTCCTTATATTGGGGTATACTCCAAGTGGAAACCAAACTGGTATGTAGCCACAGGATTTGAAAAATGGGGAATGACGGGGGCCATGGCAGCGGCTATGGTGATCCGAGATTTAATAGTGGGAATAGACAATCCTCATGCATCGATGGTATCTCCGCAGAGACCATGGAACAAACATACGGTTTTCATGCTGCTGAACGAAGGAATTTATACGATGAAGAATTTTGTTACCCTGCAAAAACCCAGATGTCCGCATCTGGGATGTCGGTTGAAGTGGAATCGTTTTGAACGAACATGGGATTGTCCGTGTCACGGTTCTCGATTCGGCGAGGACGGGGCGCTGTTAGACAATCCGGCCCAAAACAATTTGAAACATTAAAAAACAGGTGCCTGTACATCTTGTGGATGTGTCAGACACCTGTTTGTCATTGGTGCTTATGCCTCTGCGTGTTTTTTCATCGGCTGAATTTTCTGTTTGTAGATCTTGGATAAGAATACAGTCGCAAGGATGACAGAGGAGATCTCTGCAACCGGAAATGCAATCCATACATAATTTAGACCGCCTACCTTAGACATGATAAGAGCAACCGGGAGTAATACAACCAGCTGACGGACAACGGACATGTAAAGGCTCATCATGCCATGGCCAAGGGCCTGGAACATGGAGGAACATGCGATACCGTATCCTGCAGCCATGAAGCTGAGAGAGATGATTCTCAGAGCCGGTACACCGATCTCCAACATAAGATCCGAAGCATTGAAGATCATCAGGAGTTTGTCCGGGAATAACTGGAATGCTGCGAAACCAATGGTCATAATGGAAACTGCGTAAAGGATGGCTAATTTTAATGTCTTTGTGATACGCTCCGGTCTTCTTGCACCGTAGTTGTATGCGATGATCGGAACGGTACCATTGTTCAGACCGAATACCGGCATGAAGATGAAGCTCTGAAGCTTGAAGTATACACCGAATACAGCAGTTGCGGTAGAAGAAAATGCGATGAGGATCTTATTCATACCGAATGTCATGATACTGCCGATGGAAGCCATGATGATGGATGGGATACCAACGGAGTAGATCTGGCTGATAATATGCTTATTCGGGCGGAAGTTTCTAAGAGAAACAGTAATCTCTGTATTTTTCTTTTTATTGAGCACGATTCCGACGATCGCTGCAATGATCTGTCCGGCAACAGTTGCGATCGCAGCACCGGCAACCCCCATTTTCGGTACTCCGAAAAGACCAAAGATGAAGATCGGATCGAGGATGATATTGCAGATAGCGCCGATACCCTGAACGATCATGGAGTAGAAGGTTTTACCTGTGGACTGTAACAAACGTTCAATTGCGATCTCAAAGAATAAACCAACAGAGAAGATGCAACAGATTCTTAAATAGGTTGTACCATATTCAATAATCTCCGGAATATCAGTCTGCATACGGTAAAATGTTTCAGCAAAACAAATACCGAAGATCGCAAATGCTAAGTAACTGCAGAATGCAAGGAAGATAGCATGGTCTGCAATCTGATTGGCTTTATCAAAGTGCTTTTCACCGAGGCTTCTGGAAAGGCTGGCATTGATACCAACACCGGTACCGGTAGCAACGGCGATCATCAGGTTCTGGGCCGGGAATGCAAGAGATACAGCTGTGAGTGCATTCTCACTGATCTGGGCAACGAACATACTGTCAATGATGTTGTATAATGCCTGTACGAGCATGGAAATGATCATTGGCAGGGACATGGAAATAATTAATTTATTGATGGGCATGACGCCCATTTTGTTTTCCTGCTGCATGAGGGCTCCTTTCTGGATATCTACGTCTTTTGTATTCAAAACAAC
This sequence comes from Pilosibacter sp., assembly GCA_045647085.1. Taxonomy (GTDB): domain Bacteria; phylum Bacillota; class Clostridia; order Lachnospirales; family Lachnospiraceae; genus Pilosibacter. The sequence goes on along the minus strand of JAZRLX010000129.1, from coordinate 4,506 downwards.
AGGAATGATTATATAGGAAGTATGATATAGAGTCAAGGAAATAATTTGACAAACAGCGAGGACTGACTTATCATAGAAATAATGACGAAAAAAGGAGAAATACGATTATGATCCAGGATATCGGAGCACATAAATTTGACCTTACATATGGACAGCCTGAAGCTCAGGACCACGACTATGTTCTGTATATGAAAAACAACCAGACACTGCTGAGAAGAAAAGCAGACAGCAGTTATGAGATCCCGTGTTTCGCAGATTTTCCAAATGAAAAAACAGAGCTGAAAGCGAATGCATATTATTTATTTGCCATCGATCATATGAAATATTACTATGTGACAGATATGAAACATGGGGAGGAAAACGGATTCGAATTTTGCAAAACGCCTGTTTTCCGTACGATGACTCCGATGTTCCAGGCATTTGCAGGTATTACTGCGACCCAGATCCATCGTTGGAAAGAGAGCAGACAGTATTGCGGACGCTGTGGTCATAAAACAGAAGACAGCAAGAAAGAGAGAGCATTAGTATGCCCGCATTGTGGCCAGACCGAATATCCGAAGATCTCTCCGGCAGTTATCGTTGGCATTACAAATGGTGATAAAATTGTCATGTCCAGATACCGTGTGAGCAACAATCCGTACCGTGGCTATGCTCTGATCGCCGGCTTTGTTGAGATTGGTGAAACATTTGAGGATACCGTTCGTCGTGAAGTGATGGAAGAGGTTGGTTTAAAAGTAAAAAATATCCGTTACTACAAGAGCCAGCCGTGGGCATTCTCTGATACAGAGATGATCGGATTCTTTGCTGAATTGGACGGAGACAATGATACCATCGTGCTGCAGGATGATGAACTTTCCGAGGCCGGTTGGTTTACCAGAGAAGAGATCCCGGATGAGACGATCATGAACAGCATTGGATCTGAGCTGAAGATGGTGTTTAAGTATGGAAGTCTGGAGAATTTCTATACAGCGACCGGGTATAGACCGGAAGAATAAAGAGGTGCCTAAGGCACCTCTTTTTATTTCATGTATTCGCCCTTATACTAATTCGAAAGCTGAGCATTTACCAATTCATTGACACCACGAAGCAGTGCGAGATGTGCTTCCAGCGGAAGGTTATCTATGGTATCCACATTTTCTTTTGTACATCCGTCGACACCGCCGGCTAAGACAACTCGGTGCAGCAGCTCTGTTTCTTCTGCAACGGTCGGAAGAAGATTTTTTCCGGTCTGAAGGGAGAGCAGAGCAGCCAGTCCCCATCCCCACCAGTTGGATACGCCGCTGGCGAGCGTGATATCAGCTCCTTCCATAGCGCAAATGATCTCTCCGCACGGGACATGTTCCGCCACCTCTTTTCGGAAGGTTCCCATGCCCATTTCATTGCCTCCGTCACCGATCGAGATGGTAACAGCTCCAAAACGTTTGGATTCAGATAAGAACAGATCAGAATCTGTGATCATATCGTCAATGGATTCCCCGCGCATGTTGTGGTAATGTCCGTCACATGCTTTTCCCGGACGTTCCAGGCTGATAAAATGAGTCGGTGCAAAATCTGCGATACACTGTTTAATGAATGCTTCTGTATGTTCTTCCGGAAGAAGGGAAAGTTTTGCTTTCGGAGCACGATAAGAAAGTGCCTCTTCTAAAAGATGATAGGAAGCCTGATCTGTCACGACAAGAACCTCCGCATTGGCATTTGTAAATGCAGACGCTAAATTAGCAGTACCGGAAGGACCGTCTGTTTCTCCAATAAACACACCCTCCCCAAGTCGGACCGGGAATCCGGTAAGGAGAAGGACTCTGGATGCGGTTTTCAATGTTTCTGCAGTTTTGGCGATCGGGTTGGAAGGCAGTACGGATAAGAAGCCGCGGCCGCCAAGATCCTGTGTCATGATCTGATCTAATTCATGGTAAAATGTCATATGTATCCTCCGAAAATAAAAAAAGACCCACTAATCCCGTAAAAAGATTCATGGCTCTTATCTAAGAAGGGAGCATCCGGGCAGGAGTCCCATTAAATAAAAAAATCAAATTCATTTCGAATCCATCATAATAAAAAGATAGGATTCTGTCAACGAAGTTTTCGAAAATTATGGAAAGAATGGTCTAAGAATGTTATAATTGTGACAATATGTCGGAAGTGAGGAAGATGCACATGTATGAAAAGAATACAATCCTTGTGGTAGGCCAGGCGAAACCGAGCAAAGAAGACGCGATCTATAATTTACATGGTGAGTTTTATATCAGTCTGGTGTTAGAGCGAGAGAGCGGAAAAATACTGGATATGGATTGTAATACGATTTTAGAAGTAACAAAGAATTTCGTTGCATCGATGTTGATCGGAAAAAGTATTCGTGACGATGTGAAGGCGATGGAACGTGAGATTAAAGAACGATATTTTGCACTTACTCAAAAGCCCCTGATCGCGTGCATCAAAGATGCACATAATCGATATATGATGGTGACCGGACAGAAATAGTGTAAGACGGACTTCACATGGAGAAGAATCTTGACATATCTTATAACAAATCGATGTTGTTGAGAGGTGGTCCATGATTCCAAAAATGGAAGTGAAGGATCTTAGCTATTCTTATCACTCAATGGATGGAGAAACGAAGGCTCTTTCAAATATATCGTTTTCAGTTTATACAGGTGAATTTTTGGCAGTGGTCGGTCCATCCGGATGCGGAAAATCCACCTTACTTTCTTTGATCAGTGGTCTGCTCAGACCATCAGAAGGTGTAATCCGGATCGATGGAAAGCCGATGACTGCGATGGATTCGCAAATAGGATATATGTTGCAGAAGGACCACTTGTTTGAGTGGAGAACTATTTTTTCCAATGCATGTTTGGGATTGGAAATTCAGAAGAAGTTGAATGAGGAAAGCAAGGAACGAGTGAGGAATTTATTGATCACCTACGGGCTTGAAGCATTTGCGGATGCGAGACCATCCGAACTTTCCGGTGGTATGAGGCAGAGGGCAGCGCTGATCCGAACTCTGGCTTTGGAGCCGGATATTTTACTGCTGGATGAGCCATTTTCTGCACTGGATTATCAGACAAGACTGGCGGTCTGTGATGATATCAGTACCATTATCCGAAATCAGAGAAAGACGGCAATTCTTGTCACCCATGACTTGTCAGAAGCAGTCAGTGTTGCAGATCGAATTCTGATACTGACAAAACGGCCCGGTCGGATCAAAGATACCATGACTATAACATTTCCGGACAATGCGAGCAGTCCGCTGCTGCGGCGCAACTGTCCGGAATTTTCTTCTTATTTCAACGATGTGTGGAACGTGTTGCGAGAGGGAGGTGCTTCATGAAAGAGCAAGTAACTTCAGCGCAATTGACATATGTTACAAGGCAAATGAGACATCGACGGATGGTTGCTGCAGCCCGTGTTTTGGTGTTGATTTTCTTTTTAAGTATATGGGAACTGAGTGCAAGAATTGGTGTGCTCAATGACTTTATATTCAGTTCACCTTCAAAGATCATAGAATGCATGCTAGAGATGATCTGTGACGGAAGCCTGTTTTATCATACGGGGATCACGGTGCTGGAGACAATGGCCAGTTTCACTTTAGTCATTGTAGTGGGTATTGGAGGAGCGATTCTATTGTGGTACAGCCAGACGCTTTCAGAGATCCTGGATCCATATTTGGTTATGCTTAACAGTTTACCAAAGTCAGCATTGGCTCCGATTTTAATCGTCTGGTTGGGAGCCAATGTAAGAACGATCATCGTCGCGGCAGTCTCTGTTGCAGTTTTTGGTTCAATCTTAACTCTGCATAATGGTTTTTCCAATATGGATCGAGATCAAATAAAACTGATCTATTCCCTGGGCGGATTGAAAAAGGATGTAATGACAAAAGTTTTGCTTCCCGGATCAGTACCGATGATCGTCAGCAACATGAAGGTGAATGTGGGATTGTGTCTGGTTGGTGTGATCATCGGAGAATTTCTGGCCGCCAAAGCAGGCTTAGGGTATTTGATCATCTATGGTTCACAGGTGTTTCAGCTGGATTTGGTTCTCACGTCGATCGTCATTCTTTGTGTATTATCGGCTTTGATGTATAAAGGAATTGCGTTGATAGAAAAACAGTTAGATAAATAGAAACTGAGGATGCTGCCATAGCATCCTCAGTTGTATGTTAGGTATTTATTTTTTTCCGCCAAAGATGTTCTGCACATTGTCAAGGAGTGATCCTAAGATCATCTCGGTTGCATTTGCTTTTACATTTAACAGATTGAGAATCGATTTTTTCGTCTCAGCATCTGCCTTTCGATAAAGCTGGATCAGTTTCTTTTCTTCGGCGGTAACCATATAACTGGTCTTTGAGGAAGAAGTTGAGGAAGAGGTTTTCTTCCCGGAAGAGGAAGTGCCTTTTGCAGCATTGAGCAGAGATGCTTGTGTGACACCTGTGATCTTAGCGATCTGTTTTAACTGGTCCTGTGTCAGGTTCTTTTTTCCACGCTCTGCAAGACTGATGTCTTCAGCTGACAA
>JAZRLX010000128.1:0-7111 GCA_045647085.1 Pilosibacter sp. | reverse complement strand
CCCGGCTGCGGTACCATCGCACTTTTACTTTTCACACTTCTTTTCCACTACGATGTACGTACAAGCTCCGGTAATGCAAAGACAGTATTGATCGTATCCAACTATACTGCGCTTATTTCTTATATCATATCCGGAAATGTGCCATATGCGATTGCAATTCCTTGTGCTGTCAGTAATGTTCTTGGCAATTACCTCGGAGCCGGTTTTGCTATCAAAAAAGGTGCCAAAATCATTCGTCCTCTGATGATCTGCGTAGTTGCAGCTCTTATCCTAAAATTATTGTCAGGAAAATAGTATTTATTTAAAAAGAGGCCATACACGTTTCTTGCGTGTACAGCCTCTTTCTCATTTTCATGTATAATCTTTATTTATCTTTAGCCCAGAAACTTTTCTGCAATCTTTACAAATACTGCAGAACCTGTCCAAAGAACATCTTCATCAATGTTGAATTTCGGATTATGATGCGGAACATCTGTGCCCTTCTCCGGATTTGCAGAGCTTAAGAACATAAATGCACCCGGAACTTCTTTTACAAAGTATGCAAAGTCCTCAGAACCCATGTTTGGAGCGTCCACATGATCGATCACGTTTTCAGCACCAACAACTTCTCTTGCACACTCGCAAGCAAAAGCTGCCATTGCAGCATCATTCTTAACCGGCGGAGTTCCCCAGATAATCTCTACTTCAGCTTCACCGCGGAAAGTCTTTGCTGTGGACTCAGCGATCTCGATGATTCTCTTTACTAAATACTGGCGAACTTCATCATCCAATGTACGCATTGTACCCTCGATGATAACCTCAGACGGGATAATGTTGTATGTATCGCCGGCCTGAATCTTTCCGATTGTCTGAACAGCCGGTTTTACAGCAGAAATCTCTCTTGCGATGATCTCTTCCAGATTAATTACAATATGAGCTGCGATATTGATCGGGTCAACACCTTTCTCCGGTGTAGAACCATGACAGCCATAGCCTTTTACTTTAATGATGTATTTATCATTGGAGGCCATTACATAGCCCGGAGTACAGATCACAGTACCTGCCGGAATCTTCGGAGAGATAATAGAGCCGATATGTGTACCAAACACAGCATCTACACCTTCTAAACAACCTGTCTCAATCGTACGGATCGCACCGCCGGAGTTCTCTTCATCTGTCTGGAAGATCAGCTTAATTGTACCTGCAATATCCTCTTTATTCTCTGCAAAAATCTTACCTGCACCAAGAAGCATCGTCACATGAGCATCATGTCCACATGCGTGCATCAGACCTTCATGTTCAGAAGCATAATCCACACCAGTATCTTCTTTAATTAAAAGTGCATCCATGTCTGCACGGAATGCAATTGTTTTTCCATCTTTAGCGCCTTTAATTGTTGCAGTCAGACCGCTGTCTTTTTCATTTTCCACATACGGAATGCCCCACTCATTCAGCTTATTGATGATATAAGCTTTTGTCTTCGGAAGATTACCACCGAACTCCGGGATCTTATGAAGGTCTCTTCTCATTGCAACAAGTTCCTGCTGAATGTCTTTGCACTTCTCCCACATATTTTTTTCCACCTTTCATTCATTGAATTAACATAAAGACCGGCTCCCATAAAGAGAGCCGGCCAAAAATTTCAGGCTTTATCCTTCAATATTATTCTTCAGCTGCAGCTCTAGCTTCAACTTCTTTCTTCTGAACATCGCCCGGAGCCTGCTCGTAACGGCTGAACTCATATGCGAACTCACCGATACCACCAGTCATGGAACGAAGGTCTGTATTGTAACCAAACATCTCAGACATCGGAACGTCAGCAACGATTTCCTGCTTACCGCCGTGGAGAGAGTTCATACCAAGTACACGGCCTCTTCTCTTGTTGAGATCACCCATTACATCACCTGTGAACTTATCCGGAACGATAACTTTTACAGATGCGATCGGCTCTAAGAGAACCGGAGTAGCTTTCATAAAGCCATCTTTGAAAGCGATTGTGGAAGCCATCTTGAACGCCATCTCAGAGGAGTCTACCGGATGGTAGGAACCGTCTAATAAAGTAGCCTTGATACCAACTACCGGGTAACCAGCTAACGGGCCCTTTAAGCAGCATTCCTGCACGCCTTTTTCAACTGCCGGGAAGTAGTTCTTCGGAACTGCGCCACCGAATACTTTCTCTTCGAATACGTATGCGGACTCAAGATCACCGGACGGTTCGAAGGACATCTTAACGTCACCAAACTGACCATGACCACCAGACTGTTTTTTATGTCTGCCGGCTGCTTCAACTTTCTTACGGATTGTCTCACGGAAAGCAAATTTCGGCTTGGAAAGTTCGATTTCAACTTTATATCTGTTTGCTAATTTGCTAACAACTACATCAAGATGCTGATCGCCGATACCATAAAGTAATGTCTGACGGTTCTCTGCGTCTACAACTGCCTTTAATGTAAGGTCTTCTTCCATCATTCTTGCAAGTGCACTGGAGATCTTATCTTCATCACCCTTTGTCTTCGCAGCGTATGCCATGTATGTATACGGTGTGGAGATTTCCGGCTTGTGGTATACGATCGGAGCTGTCTTAAGAGCGATTGTATCACCTGTGGAAGTGATGTTTAACTTAGCAACTGCACCGATATCACCAGCTTTGATCTCGGAAACTTCAATTGCATCTTTACCTCTTAATACGTATAACTTACCAACTTTTTCTTCTGTATCTTTATTTACATTGTAAATTGTTGTATCAGCTTTTAATGTACCTGTGCAAACTTTCATTAAGGAGTATTTACCGATGAACGGGTCTACTACTGTCTTGAATACTCTTGCAGACAGGGAAACATCTTCGTTGTATTTTGCTGTGAAGCGCTCGCCTGTGGAGATATCAACACCAACACACTCGAAGTAATCCGGAGCCGGGAAGTAACGATCAATTGCATTTAAGAGAGCATTGAAGCCCTGGCAGTTGATACCGGAACCCATCATAACCGGAACGATGTTACCTTCAGAAACGTGTGTCTGAACTGCTGTATAGATCTCATCCTGTGTGAACTCATCACCGGAGAAGTAACGCTCCATGTACTCTTCGCTTGTCTCAGCAACAGCTTCCATTAAAGCATCACGAGCGATACCAAGGTTTTTCTCTGTGTACTCCGGAATCTCACATGCCACGTACTCGGACATATTTGTGAAACGACGGCCTTCCATCTTAACAACGTTAACAAAACCAACGAATTTTTCATTTTCACGGATCGGAACCTGGAACGGAGCGATCTTTCTGCCAAATCTTCTCTCAAGCTTTAAGATAAGCTCTCTGTAGGAAGCGTGGTCATCGTCCATATTTGTAGCGAAGATGATTCTCGGAAGTCTGTATTTCTCACAAAGCTCCCAAGCTTTCTCTGTACCAACTTCGATACCAGCTTTACAGTTAACAACGATGATCGCTGCGTCTGCAACGCTAACTGCCTCTTCAACTTCACCAACGAAATCGAAGTAACCCGGTGTGTCTAACAGGTTGATCTTAATATTGCCTTCTGCGCCTGCATACTCGATCGGAACCATAGTTGTAGAAACGGAGAACTGTCTCTTGATTTCCTCTTTATCGTAATCGCTGATTGTGTTACCGTCAGCAACTTTACCCATTCTCTTTGTAACACCTGTCACATATGCAAGTGCCTCTGCAACTGTTGTCTTACCTGCGCCGCCGTGTCCTAACAGTACAACGTTACGGATGTTTTTTGTTCCATAAATGTTCATAATTCTAATTCCTCCCGTACACTATTTTTAACGGTCTTCTCTAAAAAGACCTCTTTATAAACATATGAGAAACGGAACTTTATTCCTCATTCATTTACCCATGCAAACATTCTACCAAAAAGGCTTTAAAAATACAAGCAAAATGTGCAATTTGCACAAAAAATTTTAATCATTTAACGAATGAAGTGGTGTGTATGTCCCATCCGGATTCGGTCTGAACACAAAATGCTCCTTCAGATAAATCACATCCGGACGATTTACTGTTTCCAGCTCTGCAAGGATCGCTGCCTTCGCTACCACGATCGCTCCTGCAGCTTTCGCTAGTTCTTCGATCGCACGGATCGAATCACCTGTCGCGATCACGTCATCGATCAGAGCCACTCGTTTTCCCTTAATCTTCTCCGCATCGCATCCATTCAAATATAATGTCTGCTTTGCCTGAGTTGTAATGGAATAAACGGTAGATTCGATCGGATCCTGCATATAAGGCTTGCGGCTTTTTCTTGCCACAATGAATTCCTTCATACCCATAAGCCTTGACATCTCATATGTGAGACACATACCTTTTGCTTCAGCTGTCATCAGATAATCTACTTCCGGTAAACGCTTTACCAATTCCGGAGCTACAGCTTGTACCAGTTCTGTATCAGAAAGGCAAACAAAGCTTGCAAGCGCAAGATTCTCTTTAATCTTTACATATGGAAGTTTACGTTTCACTCCGCAAATCTCAAAATCGAAATACTTCATTTCCTGTTCCATGATGCTATTTTTCCTTTCCATGTACCTTAAGCGCACACCATTGTTAGAAGTATAACATTGAGTTACCATTCTGTAAAGATAAAAATGCACCTTTTTACCACTTTAATTTGTTGACATTCTGTTTTTGGTACATTAAAATTTAAGTTCAGGAGGTAATAGTTATGACTGAATCTACAATTGGCTTTATCGGACTTGGACTGATCGGCGGCTCCATTGCCCGTGGCTTGAAGCGTGCAAATAAAAATATTACCATTATGGCATACATGAGAACAACATCCAAACTATTGCAGGCCAAAGAGGACGGTATTGTTGATGTGGTTCTTAACGGGATTGACGAAAGACTTTCTCAATGTGATATGATTTTTTTATGTACTCCGGTGGAATTCAATGCCTCCTATTTAGAAAAAATCCGCCCATATTTAAAACCGGGTGCGATTCTTACTGATGTAGGCAGTACAAAGACAAATATTCATAAACTTGTGAAAGAAATGAATATGGAAGATATCTTTGTGGGTGGACATCCAATGGCCGGATCTGAAAAAACAGGTTATGAACATTCTACCGACCACCTTCTTGAAAATGCTTACTATATTATTAGTCCAACATTGAAAAACACACCTGAACAGATAGAACGTATGAAGCAGGTTGCAATTGCACTGCGAGCGATCCCTTTGGTACTAGATTATGAAGAACATGATTTTTCTGTTGCTGCGATCAGCCATCTCCCGCATTTGATCGCTTCCAGTCTTGTAAAATTAGTCAAAGACAATGACGGAGAAAATGAAATCATGAAACGAATCGCCGCCGGCGGTTTTAAAGATATTACACGAATAGCCTCCTCTTCCCCTGTCATGTGGGAGCAGATATGCATGACAAATACTTCTAATCTAAAAGTATTGATGAGAAGATATATTGAATCTCTGGAATCAATTTATGATGACCTTGAAACTCACAACAGTCAGGGAATTTATGATCTATTTGATGAATCAGGAAAATACCGTGACACGTTTTCCAGTATCAAGCGCGGTGCCGTTGCTCCGAACCATTCATTCTCTGTAGATGTCGTAGATGAGCCCGGTTCTATTGCAATCCTCTCTGCTATTCTGGCTTCCCGAGGCATAAACGTAAAAAATATCGGTATCAACAATGCCAGAGATTATGGAGAGGGTGCACTTCGAATCGAATTCTATTCAGAGGAAAAGAAACTGGAGGCTGCAGAATTATTAAAGAGATATAATTACAGCCTATCACGTTAGAAATGAGGCATAATATGAAATTGAGAACGACTTCCCGTTTGCGGGGCGAGGTACTGATCCCGGGGGATAAATCCATTTCCCACCGCAGCATCATGCTCGGCTCCATAGCCAAAGGAACAACGGAAATCCACAATTTTTTAGAAGGTGCTGACTGCCTTTCTACCATTTCCTGTTTCCGAAATATGGGAATTAATATTGAAAATAAAAATGGAATTGTGACCGTTCACGGAAAGGGGCTTCGTGGTCTGAAATCTCCGGCTTGTGTTCTGGATTGTGGCAACAGCGGAACGACAACCCGACTGATTTCCGGTATTTTAGCACCACAACACTTTGACGTCACTCTGACGGGGGATGATTCCATTCGGAAACGTCCGATGAAGAGGATCATAGAACCCCTCTCCTTGATGGGTGCTGATATCACGAGCGTCCATGATAATGGATGTGCACCACTTTCCATCCACGGAAGGCAGCTCCACGGAATCCACTATCATTCGAATGTTGCTTCTGCACAGGTTAAATCTGCCATCCTTCTTGCAGGTCTTTATGCAGACGGAGCAACATCCGTAACTGAACCAAAATTATCAAGAAATCATACGGAGCTGATGTTACAATTCTTTGGCGCGGATGTGCGTACTTCCGGTACCACCGCAACGGTCATCCCGGCTTCAGAATTGTATGGAAATAATATTCAAGTTCCGGGCGATATCTCGTCTTCTGTTTATTTTGTCGCAGCAGGACTGATCATTCCGAATTCCGAAATTTTGATCCGAAACGTCGGTATCAATCCTACACGCGACGGTCTGATCCGTGTTTGTAAAGCTATGGGCGCAGACATCACTCTCCTTAATGAAAACCATGATTACTCTGAACCAACAGCAGACATTCTGATACGAACAAGTAATCTGAAGGGAACTATCATCGAAGGTGATATTATCCCGACCATGATCGATGAGCTTCCTACCGTCGCTCTTATGGCATGCTTTGCAGAAGGTACCACGATCATCCGCGATGCAGCCGAACTGAAAGTAAAGGAATCCAACCGCATTGCCATCATGGTTCAAAACCTCACTGCCATGGGTGCAGATGTAGAGGAAACGGAAGATGGCATGATCATCCATGGTGGAAAACCACTTCACGGTGCAGTGATCGAAACAAAAAAAGACCACCGCATTGCGATGACCTTTGCAATTGCCGCATTAGCTGCCGAGGGTGAAACTATGATTCTGGATGCAGAGTGTGTTGATATCTCTTATCCGCAGTTTTATCGAGATTTGATTTCACTGGCAAAGTAAATGAATATTTAATTGAGTCCATTGGGTGATAAATAGTCCCAGGGTGACTTAATTAAATACCAGTAACTGCAC
>JAZRLX010000127.1:0-3397 GCA_045647085.1 Pilosibacter sp. | reverse complement strand
TTGATATTAGTTAGCAACCTAGTTTGCTTTCTCTGTGATAACAGTCTGAATTCTAGCAATGTTCTTACGAACCTCTTTGATTCTGCTTGTGTTATCTAACTGGTTGGTTGCGTTCTGGAATCTCAGGTTAAAGAGTTCCTTTTTTGCTGCAACTAATTCATCGTTTAACTCTGCAGCTGTCTTTGCTTTTAATTCTTCTACGTATTTATTAGTTTTCACTGTTATCACCGCCTTCTAAATCTGCTTTAGAAACAATTTTACACTTACACGGCAGCTTGTGCATAGCGAGACGAAGAGCCTCTCTTGCTGTCTCTTCCGGAACGCCAGCGATCTCGAACATAACGCGACCCGGTTTAACTACTGCTACCCAGTACTCAAGAGCACCTTTACCGGAACCCATACGTGTCTCAGCCGGTTTAGCTGTTACTGGTTTATCCGGGAAGATTTTGATCCAAACTTTACCACCACGTTTGATGTAACGAGTCATAGCAACACGGGCTGCCTCGATCTGGTTAGATCTGATCCAACACGGCTCAGCTGCTACAAGACCGAACTCACCGTTGGAGATTTTATTTCCTCTTAAAGCTTTACCTGCCATAGTTCCACGGAACTGTTTGCGGCGCTTTACTCTCTTCGGCATTAACATTATTTATCGCCCTCCTTGTTTCCTCTTGTCGGAAGAACCTCGCCTTTGTAGATCCAAACTTTTACGCCAAGTTTGCCGTAAGTTGTATCTGCCTCTGCGAAACCATAGTCAATATCAGCTCTTAATGTCTGAAGCGGAATAGTACCTTCGCTGTAGAACTCTGTACGAGCGATATCAGCACCACCAAGACGACCGCTTACCGCTGTCTTGATACCCATAACGCCAGCCTTCATGGATCTGGACATTGTGGACTTCATAGCACGACGGAAAGATACACGGTTCTCAAGCTGCTGAGCGATGGACTCTGCTACAAGCTGAGCTTCACGATCCGGTCTCTTGATCTCTTTGATATCAACAAAGAGTTTCTTCTCTGTCATCTTCTGGATTTCTGCTTTTAATTTCTCAATCTCAGCACCACCCTTACCGATAACAACGCCCGGTTTAGCTGTGTGAACGATAACTTTTACTCTATCAGAAGCGCGCTCGATTTCGATTTTGGAAACACCGGCGCTGTATAATCTTTTCTTTACGTATGTTCTGATCTTGTTGTCCTCTACGAGGTTGTCAGCAAAATCAGCCTCAGCGTACCATCTGGAATTCCAGTCTTTGATAACGCCGACTCTCATGCCGTGTGGATTAACTTTCTGTCCCATACTTGCCTCCTATTATTTCTCATCAAGCACTACTGTGATGTGGCTCATTCTCTTCTCGATTCTGTAAGCTCTACCCTGTGCTCTCGGTTTTACTCTCTTCATTGTCGGGCCCTGATCAGCGTAGCACTCTGCTACATACAGGTTCTCAACATTCATACCGTTGTTATTCTCTGCGTTTGCGATTGCAGATTTTAATAATTTCTCAATTAAGCTAGAAGCATATCTCGGGTTGTAAGCTACAATACCAAGTGCAGTCTGTACATCTTTGCCTCTGATAGCATCTAATACGAAGCAAGCCTTCTGAACGGATACTCTTGCATAAGACAGCTTTGCAGACGGTCTTGTATCCTTCTGAGCATTTCTCTCTCTTTTAATCTGACTTCTATGTCCTTTAGCCATTGCGAAAACCTCCTTTCAAAGCGTCTTATTATCTACGTGCAGACTTCTTCTCGTCTTTACCATGACCTCTGTAAGTTCTTGTTGCAACGAACTCACCGAGCTTATGGCCTACCATATCTTCTGTTACATATACCGGCACATGCTTTCTGCCGTCGTGAACTGCAATTGTATGACCTACCATCTGCGGGAAGATTGTAGAACGGCGGGACCAGGTTTTGATAACCTGTTTCTGTCCAGCTTCGTTCATAGCGTCTACTTTCTTAAGTAAGCTAGCATCAGCAAATGGGCCTTTTTTAAGTGAACGACTCATCGTTTTACCTCCTAATTAGTAATTAACCGTTTCTTCTTCTTACGATTAACTTGTTGGACTGTTTGTTTTTCTTTCTAGTCTTGAGACCAAGAGCCGGCTTGCCCCACGGTGTGCTCGGACCCGGACGGCCGATACCACACTTACCTTCACCACCACCATGCGGATGGTCATTCGGGTTCATTACGGAACCGCGAACTGTCGGACGGATACCCATGTGACGTTTTCTACCAGCTTTACCAACTTTGATAAGGTTGTGGTCAGCGTTACCTACAACACCGATTGTTGCACGGCATGCTACCGGAACCATTCTCATTTCACCAGACGGTAAACGAAGAGTTGCGTATTTGCCTTCTTTAGCCATTAACTGAGCTGCATTACCTGCGGAACGTGCTAACTGACCACCTTTACCTGGCTGCATCTCAATGTTGTGCACCTGTGCACCTACCGGGATCTTGGATAACGGTAAGCAGTTACCTACTCTTGCCTCAGCTGTTTCGCCGGACATAACTTTCATACCATCTGTAAGACCCTGCGGAGCAAGGATGTATGCTTTCTCGCCATCTGCGTAGCAGATAAGAGCGATGTTTGCGCTTCTGTTCGGATCGTACTCGATACCGATTACTGTTGCCGGAATTCCATCTTTGGAATTTCTCTTGAAGTCAACAAGTCTGTATTTTCTTCTGCTGCCGCCACCGTGGTGTCTAACAGTGATCTTACCCTGGTTGTTACGGCCAGCGTTCTTCTTTAAAGAAACTACTAAGGATTTCTCCGGAGTGGACTTTGTGATCTCTGCGAAATCAGAGCCAGTCATGTTTCTTCTGGAAGGTGTATATGGGTTATAGGTTTTAATTCCCATTTTGTGCTCCTTTCAACGCCTTCAGGCGTTTCTATTTTAATTATCGCGACTTTGCTTGTCGCATAGGTTCATCGGGAGCTCAGGCTCCCCAGCAAATCTTACAGACCCTGGAAGATCTCGATATCTTTGCTGTCAGCTGTTAACTTAACGATAGCTTTTTTAGTTTTTGCTGTCTTACCAAATACAAGACCGCGTCTCTTGTTCTTGCCATCGCTGTTCATTGTGTTAACGGAATCAACTTTTGTGCCCGGGAACATTTTCTCAACAGCCTCTTTGATCATTGTCTTGTTTGCTTCCGGATGTACGAAGAATGTATACTTCTTCTCAGCCATAGCGTTCATGGACTTCTCTGTTACAACCGGTTTGAGGATTACGTCGTAGTACTGTACGTTTGCCATTATGCGTATACCTCCTCGATAGATGCTACAGCAGCTTTAGTAGCTACTACTGTGTTATATTTCAGAATGTCGTAAACATTGATTGTGTTTACAAGTGCTGTCTTAACTTCCGGAATGTTTCTTGCGGAAAGAACT
>JAZRLX010000126.1:0-2544 GCA_045647085.1 Pilosibacter sp. | reverse complement strand
GGCGTTATCGCAGCACCGACAGGACATATCGCATGCCATGAATCCGGTGCGATCGAATCTTGCGGTCACAAGGTATTAACGATCCCGCAGCATCTTGGTAAGATCGATGCAGGTGAATTAAAAGAATTTCTTGTAAATTTCTATGCGGACGAAACCTTTGAGCACCAGGTAATCCCGGGCATGGTATATATTTCACATCCGACTGAGTATGGCACCCTGTATACCAAAGCTGAATTAGAAGCGATTTATGCAATTTGTAAAGAATATGAAATGCCGTTATTCGTAGACGGTGCCCGCCTTGGTTATGGTCTTGCAGCTGATGACACAGACGTTACACTTCCGGATCTTTCAAAACTTTGTGATGCATTTTATATCGGTGGTACAAAAGTAGGCGCACTCTGCGGTGAGGCTGTGGTATTTACAAAGAAAGCTCCGAAATTCTTCTTTACAACTGTAAAACAGCATGGCGCACTCCTTGCAAAGGGACGTCTTGTCGGTATTCAGTTCGATACATTATTTACAGATGATCTGTATATGGAGATCAGCAGACATGCGATCCGTCTTGCAAACATCTTAAAAGCAGGTGTACTTGCAAAAGGCTATAAATTATTACTGGATTCTCCGACAAATCAGCAGTTCATTATTGTAGATAATGAAAAGTATGCAGAGTTGAAAAAGCAGGTTGCTTTCAGTACCTGGGAGAAGGTAGATGCAGATCACACTGCGATCCGTTTTGCTACAAGCTGGGCAACAAAAGAAGAGGATGTTCAGGCGCTTCTTGAACTTCTTTAAAGAATTCAGAAACTTTTCTGAAAAATACATAAAATGAATTGACAGTTGAAAGAATAAACTTTAGAATATAGTTATTCGGATTAATTTCTTATGGAGGTATATTTATGGAATTAAAGGGTAGCAAGACTGAACAGAACTTATGGGCAGCATTCGCAGGTGAGTCTCAGGCGAGAAATAAATATAGCTATTTTGCAAGCGTTGCAAAAAAAGAAGGCTATGAGCAGATCATGGCTCTCTTCCAGGAAACAGCTGACAATGAAAAAGAGCATGCTAAGATGTGGTTTAAAGAGTTAAAGCAGATCGGCAATACTGCTGAGAACTTAAAGCATGCAGCAGAAGGCGAGAACTACGAGTGGACAGATATGTACAAGACATTCGCAGAAGAAGCTGAGGCAGAAGGTTTTACAGAAATCGCAGCGAAATTCCGCATGGTAGCTGAGATTGAGAAACACCATGAAGAGAGATACTTAAAACTCTTAAATAACGTGGAAGTACAGGCAGTATTTGAGAAATCCGAAGAAGTTATGTGGAAATGCAGAAACTGTGGTCACCTTGTGATCGGTAAGAAGGCTCCGGAGATGTGTCCGGTATGTGCTCATCCGCAGAGTTTCTTTGAGGTAAACGCTCAGAACTACTAATATATGGCCATTGACGCCGGAACTGAGTGAGGTTCCGGCGTTTTTTTCCAAAAGAGCCACTTGTTCGTGAGCAGTTTTTCGTGTTGGCAATTTAGAAATTGTATGCTATAATGTTTGGAAGAAAACCTACATAGGAGAATGTGAAAACATGGAAATGAAGAGAGTTTTTCTTAAATTAAGTGGTGAAGCACTTGCTGGATCGAAGAAAACAGGTTTTGATGAGGCAACAGTCAGAGCAGTTGCAAAGCAGGTAAAGATTTCTGTTGATGCAGGTGTGCAGGTTGGTATCGTAATTGGCGGTGGAAATTTCTGGCGTGGACGTACAGGCAATGAGATCGACCGTACAAAAGCAGATCAGATCGGTATGCTGGCAACAGTTATGAACTGTATTTATGTATCTGAGATTTTCCGTACAGAAGGTATGATGACTCAGATCTTGACTCCGTTTGAGTGCGGTACGATGACAAAACTGTTCTCCAAAGACCGCGCAAACAAATATTTTGAAAAAGGAATGGTAGTATTTTTTGCAGGTGGTATCGGACATCCGTACTTCTCAACAGATACGACAATTACTTTAAGAGCAATCGAGATGGAAGCTGATTGTATCCTTCTTGCGAAAGCGATTGACGGTGTATACGATAGTGATCCGAAGACAAATCCGAACGCAAAGAAGTATGACAAGATCTCTATTCAGGAAGTGATCGACAAACAGCTGGCTGTTGTGGATCTGACTGCTTCCATTATGTGTATGGAACAGAAGATGCCGATGGCTGTATTCTCACTGAATGAAGAAAACGGTATTGCAAATGCAATGCAGGGCAACATTAACGGTACGATCGTAACGGCCGAATAAACAGGAGGGTAACAATGAAAGAGCAGTTAAAATTATACGAAGATAAGATGGAGAAGACACTCAACAACCTGTTAGAAGAGTATGCAGGTATCCGTGCAGGCCGTGCCAATCCGCATGTTTTGGACAAGATCAAAGTTGATTACTATGGTTCTCCGACACCGATCCAGCAGGTTGGTAATATCTCTGTTCCGGAAGCTAGAATTATCGTAATTCAGCCGTGGGAGAAGAGCTTATTAAAGGCTATCGAGAAAGCGATCCAGA
>JAZRLX010000125.1:0-4938 GCA_045647085.1 Pilosibacter sp. | reverse complement strand
GTAAGAACCGTTAATATTGTCCAGATTTGCCTCCATCTGAACTTGGTTATAGTCGAAATCTCGGATATTGTACCGCAGTACATTGGCAATGATCTCACGCTCTAAATGAGACAGTCCGATGATCTCTGTGGACATAATAATATTATAAGAACACTCATTGGCATTGCGAACACTGATAAATTTTCCGCATGCATGAACGATCACCGCGATCTGGAGAAGAAGACGTTCTCTGCCTCCCATTCCATGATAACGCTTCATGGTGTCAAATATCTTTAATGCATAAATTTCTACCAGTTCTGCGTGTGGAGTCTTGCAGCGATATCGAACCGCCATGTTTCTGGAGGTACTGATAATGTCCGCATCAAAATTGTGTTTCAGTTTGATCAGTTTATTGTCTGCTGCATATTCCGCAGCAATACCGTCACAGAGACGGATTCCCGGGATCCAGATTTCCTCCGCTCCGGTCATTTCCATTACCTGCTTATAAATGATCGCTGTCGGAAGCAGCATTCTTGCACCTTCCGTACTGAGACCATATGCTTCTTCCATCTGAGACACATTCATCCGGATGAGTCGATTGTAAACATAATCAAACTGTTCTTTTGTCACGTGTGTCAGCAGCTTACCTTTATTTTCATAACGGAAAAGATATAAAATGTTATCTCCAATGGCAATCAGATGTCGGATCTGACGATTCTCCAGGAAAATCTTTTCATATTGTTTTAACTCATTGGATACCAATTCGGCGGTCACATCTGCCGTACGGTCAATGGTCGTATTAACCATATCCAACGTATTTAAGATCTTTAATACGCCGAGAGGAACATTAGTCGTGGAAACCAGAAGACCTTCATCAAACAAGGACATCTGCATACTTCCAAAACCTACGTCCACGATCGCAGTACCTTTCTGGATGTTTTTATCAAACTCTTCGTCTTTTGCGGCGATCGCTTTATAACTCAGGAAACGCAGCTCAGAGTTACTGATGATGCTGACCTCAATTCCGGTACGGACACGGATTTGATCGATGACGATCTGGCTGTTTTTTGCTTCTCTCATGGCGCTGGTCGCGTATGCACGGTATGCATGTACCTTATAGCCTTTCATAATGCGGACAAATCCGTTGAGAACGTCGCATATCTCACCAACCATCTCGTAGCTGATCATACCGGTATTGTATGTCTCACGTCCCAGCGCGATCACGTGACGGACATGATCCACCTGCTTGATCTTATTTTTATTGGAAATCTCATAGATTCCAAGTTCCAGTTCAAAAGAACCTACATCAATCGCTGCAAATAATTGGGATGCCATACACACACCTCCTAATAGTTTCCGAGAATCTTCAGTGATGAAGCCTCCGCACGAACACCTGTCAGTGCGTTGCGCACAGAAGCATCGCTCAGGTTTCCTTCCACGTCCACAAAGAATCGATACTCGAAGCTCTTTTCCGGGATCGGACGAGACTCGATCATCAACATATTGACACCATTGAAAATAAAATTGCCTAAAATATTATAAAGGGAACCGCTCACATGAGGGATCTCAAACATCAGACTGATCTTGGAAGCGGAACTTTCATAAACCGGCGCCTTCGCCAGCACAATGAAACGTGTGGTGTTGCATTTTTCATTGTTAATGCCCTGATCCAGCTCCTTCAGCCCATACAGCTCTCCTGCTGTGCGGCTTGCGATCGCCGCCTGGGTCTTATCCTGTTCGTCCTGCACTTTTTTTGCTGCTACTGCAGTATTGAGCACACTGATGCGTCCCCACTCTTTATGCTCGTTCAGGTAATCGGTACACTGCATCAGAGCCTGCGGATGGGAATAGACAGTCTTAATATCCGAAATCTCTGCCTCCGGAAGTCCTAAAAGCATATGAGAGATCGGTATATATACTTCACCTACTATGTAATTTCTGTATTTTGCCAGCAGATCATAATTGTCGATGACAAATCCTGCTGTGGAATTTTCAATCGGAAGCACTGCAAAATCCGCACGTCCTTCTTCCAGTTCACGCATGGTGTCTTCAAATGCATTTACATGATATGCATTTACCTGTTCACCAAAGAATGCCCGTGCAGCCGCATGGCTGTAAGCGCCTTCCACGCCCTGGTATACTACACGTGCACCGAAGGTTTTCAGCGTTTCCACCTCATAAAAACCGGTCGGCTCGGATTTTCCGTGTTCTGCCAGGAGACCGTACTGGAACTTACGGCTGATCGCCATGAGCTGGGAGAATACCTCTTTGATCGCATCTTTGTTAAAATCGTTGTGTGTCAATCCCTGCGCAGCCGCAATCTTCTGACGTTCACGCTCTGCATCATACACAGCCTTTCCTGTCCCGATCTTATACTCCGCAACATCTCCGCAAATTGCCATGCGTTCCTCAAACAAACGAACGATCTCGCGGTCGATCACATCCAGTTTATCTCTGCATTCCAGTAAGTCTATCTGTTTCATATCGCTGCTCCTGATTACATGATCTCACGGATCATATCCGCGATCACTTCTTTTGTATATGCACCGGCGCGTTTTCTCTGCTCCGGTTCCAATTCTTTGATATAGATCGGTTTTCCGTAATAAACGGTTACTTCGGTCGGAACCACACGTGGAGTATGTTTTTCAAAGATATCCGCGGTTCTGACCATCGCCACCGGAATGACCGGACAGCCACTCTTCTCTGCGATCTTTAAGCTTCCCTCTTTAAACGGAAGCATATCCAGCTCATCTTTTCCTCTTGCACGGGTACCTTCCGGGAAGATCCACATGGAAATGCCGCCCTTCACATACTCAATGCCTTCCAAGATGGTCTTAAGTCCTGCCTTAATATCCTGACGATCCAAAAACAGGCAGTTAACATTGTCCATCCAACGATTTAAGATCGGGAACTTTCGCATCTCTTTCTTTGCGATAAAGCCAACCAGTCCCGGAGTCGTTGTATAACCAACCAGAATATCAAAATAGCTTCTGTGGTTGCCTACATACAAAACGGCTTTATCTGTCGGAATGTTTTCTGCACCTTTTACAGTCACTTTCACGCCTGCAACCTTTAAAAACAGGCCGAACATAAAGCGTACAATCTTTGTGCTCTCATGTCCTCTCGCAGTCGGATCCTTCTTGCCAAGGGAGTTCTGCATGATCAAAAGCGGATAGCCAAAGATCAAAAATCCTGCCAGGATCACACATAAAATTAAAAATCGAATCATACTTGTTTCACCTTTTCTTTTTGTAAATAATTATAAGACAATTGTTAGTCTATATCATTATATTATATAAAATTCACTTCTCATTTGCAAGAAAATCCGCGTCATTTTTTCTCCCATGTAAGCCGTTCAAAGATTAATCCTGCCGCAAACCAGCAAGGTGCAAAGTCCAGGCGGATCAGTCCGTCTACATTAAATAGTCTTCCGGAATAATCCCATGGGCACATATTTCTTGCTTTCAAAAATGCTCCCGTCACATATTCTGCGCAAAAGATCAACACCATATCGCTGAATCCATGCCTCCAGAACTTATCTTTTAACGTCAGCGAGTGGTCTTCTCCGATCCATCTGTCGATTCCTCTGGAAATGGGTCCCAGCATCGCTCCCATTCCGTAGATCGGAAACATTAGGAGTGAGGTCCGCCCCATCAGCCGCATATCCTTGACTGCAATGGATTCCAAAGATGTAAATATAATTTCCATGCACCATCCTGCTACACCGCATTTTAAAAAATTGTAAAAAAATTCTCTGATCTCACGTTGTCTATTCATGTAACTTAGTCTGCGTGAGTCAGAGGATTTTATACGATATCATTCATCAATACAGAAAATACCATCTTTTTAAACATAACGATTGCTGACCGGATCATACTCATAATCGATCAACGCCAGTTTTTCATCAATTTCACGTTTTTCTACGTCCATTGCCCTGCAAAGCTCCTCCATGGACGGATAAAAATCTCTTAACTGTGTATTCACATAACTTAACAGCATCACCGGATCTTTCGGAAATTTTGTCATGTCGCCCTCCTCCTTTTTTCTTTTAGGAAAACAATTCTATTGTTGAATTCCTGTTCAAATGTATGCTATACTTATTATACTTATGGGATTGTAATTACGAAAGGGGAAACTTTTAATTATGAAACATATTTTACTTCTCGGTACCGGTGGTACGATCGCCTGCAAACACGGTGACAATGGTCTGACTCCTCTTCTGACAGGAGAAGAGCTCCTCTCCTACGTTCCGGCTGCACGCAAATTCTGCCAGGTGGAATCCGTTCAGGTTTTAAATATTGACAGTACAAACGTACATCCGAAACACTGGTTGATGATCTCCAAAGCAATTGAAGAGAATTATGATGATTACGATGGTTTCGTTGTTGCTCACGGTACAGATACAATGGCCTACACAGCTGCTGCATTATCTTACTTGATCCAGCACTCCAAAAAACCGATCGTTATCACAGGCGCACAGAAACCGATCGATCTGGATGTGACAGATGCAAGAACAAACTTATTAGACTCCTTACGTTTCGCTTCCAGCGACCGTGCACACGGTGTTAATATCGTCTTCGACGGTAAGGTTATCGCAGGTACACGCGGTAAGAAAGAGCGTTCTAAGAGCTACAGCGCATTCTCCAGCATCAACTTCCCGTATCTGGCAGTGATCCAGGACGAGACGATCCTCTTCTATATCGATGACAAGTGGCATGATCGTGAATCCGTTCGTTTCTACCACAAACTCAACAGCAATGTAGCGCTCTTAAAACTGATCCCGTCCATGGATCCGAGCGTATTTGAATATCTCGCAGAGCACAATGACGCAGTTATCATCGAGTCCTTCGGTGTAGGCGGTCTTCCGTCTTATGATGATGCTGACTTCTACAGCTCCATTGAGAAATACGTTGCACAGGGCAAGATCGTTGTTATGACCACTCAGGTTACTCAGGAAGG
>JAZRLX010000124.1:0-6608 GCA_045647085.1 Pilosibacter sp. | reverse complement strand
AAGAGTCGCACCTGTCGGTCCGAACATGTTACCAGCGGAATCACCAAGACGGTAGATGTACTGTGTGAATGCCGGTGTGTAACCAAGGAGCATGAACATCGGAACGAAGATCGGAGCAAAGATCGCCCATTTTGCGGAACCAGAGGAGAAGAATACGTCAACGATTGTTACAAGGAATACGAATGCAACGATCATCGGGATACCTGTGAAACCGATTGCCTCAAGAGCATTTGCGCCTGCGATCGCGGAGATCGCACCGATATTTGTCCAGCTGAATAATGCCTGGAACTGACCGCAGAAGAAACAGAATGCAACGTAGGAACCCATACGTGCCATCTGACGGCTCATACCTTTGTGGATGGACATGAGATCCGGATATGTACCTGCAACTTTACCATAAACGATACCCGGTACTGCGAACATAACGAAGATTACGCAGATGATACCCTTTAAGAGCGGGGAACCTACGAACTCGCCGTTCGGGCCGGATGTAAGGCCTGTAAAGAAGGAAACTGCCCACATAGCGATAACTGCAACGAGACCGATACCGGCTGCTTTGAGCGCTTTCATCTGACGATCTGTGATTTCTTCCATTTCTTCAACGTCGCCTGTGTATTTACCGAAACGCGGCTCGATAACTTTTGTTACGATTGTACCAACAAGGATTGTACAAAGGAAGAAGGAACCGATCTTGATGAACCAGTTACATGTAGCTTCTACTGTATACTGAGAGAATGTCTCCGGAAGGAAGCCCTGAAGAGCCTGGTTTGTGAAGCCCTGGATAAGAGTATCAGTACCGGAGATGATCGGGTTTGCTGCGTAACCAACGTTGGCACCTGCGTAACCACAGAGCATACCTACGATCGGATGTCTGCCAACACCGATATAAACGATAGCGGAAAGCGGCGGAACAAGGATACCGGCTGCGTCGGACGCAAGGTTCATTACCATACCCATAGCTGCACAAGCGAACGGGATCAGGAACGGCGGAACGTTTTTCATTACAACGCGAAGGAACACGTTGATAAGGCCGGCTTCCTCACAGAAACCTACAGCAAGTGTCATGGAAAGCACGAGAGCTAACGGTCCGAAACCGGAGAAGTTACTTGTCATGCTTGTCATGAACCACTGGAGACCTTCTTTTGTGAAGAAGTTCTTAGCTGCTACATACTCCTGAGTAGCCGGGTTAAGAAGCTCAACACCAGTTACGTTGAGGATACAACCAATTGCTGCAACGATCAGGAATAAGATACAGAATAAAATCGTTGGCGGTGGTAATAAGTCACATACTTTCTCAACGGCTACCATGAAGACGTCGAGAAAACCTTTTTTTTCGGATGTCTTGTTGTTTGACATAAAGAGAACCCCCTTTTCTTAATGCAACTGTTAAATAACAGCAGTTACAAATGCTGATACTGATATCATATGTAGGTTGTGTTCACGAGTATGACGACAATTGATACCAGTATGAAAGTGTTACGAAATTATCTCCGGGCGCGCCCCATCTTAGGTTTCGTACCAGCTTATTCGAATCTATCATATATTAAAATTTTATAAATTCATAGTCAAATCGAGGCGAATTTGCGCGAATTTAACACGGTAGCATATCGAATATACGGACAATTGATGGAGCTTTCTGAGGGGGATTAGATGATATGAAGAAAGAGCTGTATGGAGGGTAAATCCATACAGCTCTTTGATTAAGAAATGAAGTTAAGCGATCGGAGTCGCGAGCCAGATGCCTTCGCCCGGACCTACTGGGATACCTGTTAACATCCAAATTACGAGGAATGCAATCCAGAATACCTCAAGGATGAGGGCTACTGTCATGTTACAGGATAAGAATTTACCGATTGTAAGATCCTTGTCATATTTTTCCTGAGCCATGCTGAGGAGCATCCAAAGAGTCGCACCTGTCGGTCCGAACATGTTACCAGCGGAATCACCAAGACGGTAGATGTACTGTGTGAATGCCGGAGTGTAACCAAGGAGCATAAACATCGGAACGAAGATCGGAGCAAAGATCGCCCATTTAGCGGAACCGGAGGAGAAGAATACGTCGACGATTGTTACGAGGAATACGAATGCAACGATCATCGGGATACCTGTGAAACCGATTGCCTCAAGAGCATTTGCGCCTGCGATCGCGGAGATCGCACCGATATTTGTCCATGTGAATAATGCCTGGAACTGACCGCAGAAGAAACAGAATGCAACGTAGGAGCCCATATTTGCCATCTGACGGCTCATGCCTTTGTGGATGGACATAAGGTCTGGATATGTACCGGCAACTTTACCATAAACGATACCAGGTACTGCGAACATAACGAAGATTACGCAGATGATACCCTTTAAGAGCGGGGAACCTACGAATTCGCCATTCGGGCCGGATGTAAGGCCTGTAAAGAAGGATACTGCCCACATTGCGATAACTGCAACGAGACCGATACCGGCTGCTTTGAGCGCTTTCATCTGTCTGTCAGTGATCTCCTCCATCTCTTCAACTTTACCAGTGTACTTACCGAAACGCGGCTCGATAACTTTTGTTACGATAGTACCAACAAGGAATGTACAAAGAAC
Source organism: Pilosibacter sp. (assembly GCA_045647085.1). Lineage (GTDB taxonomy): Bacteria > Bacillota > Clostridia > Lachnospirales > Lachnospiraceae > Pilosibacter. The sequence goes on along the minus strand of JAZRLX010000124.1, from coordinate 4,028 downwards.
GAAGGAACCGATCTTGATGAACCAGTTACATGTAGCTTCTACTGTATACTGGGAGAATGTCTCCGGAAGGAAACCTTCAAGAGCCTGGTTTGTAAAGCCCTGAATAAGGGTATCTGTACCGGAGATGATCGGGTTTGCTGCGTAACCAACGTTGGCACCTGCGTAACCACAGAGCATACCTACGATCGGGTGTCTGCCAACGCCGATATAAACGATAGCGGATAACGGCGGAACAAGGATAGCGGCTGCGTCAGAAGCAAGGTTCATAACCATACCCATAGCTGCACAAGCGAACGGGATCATGAATGATGGAACGTTTTTCATTACAACGCGAAGGAACACGTTGATGAGACCGGCTTCTTCACAGAAACCTACAGCCAGTGTCATGGAAAGAACAAGTGCTAACGGTCCGAAACTGGAGAAGTTCGTTGTCATCTTTGTCATGAACCACTGGAGACCTTCTTTTGTGAAGAAGTTCTTAGCTGCTACATACTCCTGAGTAGCCGGGTTAAGAAGCTCAACGCCTGTTACGTTGAGAACTGCACCGATTACAGCAACGATCAGGAATAAGATACAGAATAAAATCGTTGGCGGTGGTAATAAGTCACATACTTTCTCAACGGATACCATAAAAACGTCGAGAAAACCTTTTTTTTCAGATGTCTTATTATTTGACATGCAAAAACCCCCTTTTCTACATGAACAGAAATGACATTATCTTAGATAATGCCTGCCGGTAAGTACATACCAACGCCTGGACCAACCGGAATACCAGCCAGACTCCATGCTACCACGAAGATGATCCATACGATCTGGAGAACGATAGATAACGGGATTAAGTTACCGATCAGAGTACCGATCTTAAGATCCTTATCGTATTTGGATTTGGCAACTTCCAGTACCATCCAGATGTACGGAGACATCGGTGTCCAGCAGTTGAACGGAGAGTCGCCGAGACGATATAAGAGCTGTGTATAGCCCGGATGGAAGCCGAGGAGCATGAACATCGGAACGAAGATCGGAGCGAAAATTGCCCACTTCGCGGAACCGGAGGAAATAAAGATATTTACGAATGCGCAGAGAACGATGAATGCCACGCAAAGCGGAATACCTGTAAATCCAATGCTCTCAAAGAAGTCAGCACCTGCGATCGCAAGCATTGTACCGAGTTTTGTCCAGTTGAAGAGACCCTGGAACTGACCGCAGAAGAAGCAGAACAGAACGTAGGAACCCATAGCGGACATCTGGCGAGTCATCGCTTTGTTTACGTCAACAACATTTTTGTATGCCTTGGATGTATAACCAAAAGCAAGACCGCAGAGAGAGAACAGGCAGAAGAGGATCGGGATCATGCCTTTTAAGAACATACCCTCTAACGGTCCTCCGTAATATAATGCAGCAATCAGAGCAATGTAAACAACAGCTGTGATACCGGCTGCACGTAAGCCCTTCGTCTGATCAGCAGTTACTTCGTCGATCTTGGAATCTGTGCTGCCTTCATATTTACCGAAACGCGGCTCGATAAGTTTGATGGAAACAGTACCGATAACGAGAGAGCAAAGGAATGTAGAAGCAATCATAAAATACCAGTTACAAGCTGCATCAACAGCGAATGTAGTATCCGGAAGGAAGCTTAAGATAGCATCATTTGTAAGACCCTGTAACAGAGTATCTGTACCGGCGATCATCAGGTTCGCTGTGAAACCTGCCTGAGCACCTGCATAACCAACCATCATACCAATAACCGGATGTTTGCCAACGCCCATGTATACGAGAGCTGCGAGCGGCGGGATAACTACCATCGCTGTATCGGAAGCGATGTTACCAACTGTACCTACAAATGCGATTACGTACGGTACTAATGTGGCCGGAACGTTCTTTAATGCTGTGTTCAGCAGAGCGATGAGCATACCGGATTCTTCGCAGAGACCGATTGCAAGTGTCATGGCAATAACCAGACCGAGCGGTGCAAAGCCTGTGAAGTTCTTGACCATGTTGTTGAGGAACCAGTGAAGACCCTCAGTGGAGAATAAGTTGGAAGCAACAACGGCTTCGCCTGTGGATGGGTTCACCAGAGAAACTCCTGCGATGCTGAAGATTGCGCCGATTGCGGCAACAATTACAAACAGAAAGCAGAAAAGAATTGCTGGAGGCGGAAGTTTGTTACAAACTGCCTCAATGCCGCCGATCATTTTGTCAACCCATGACTTGTTAGCGGCTGTGTTTTCTTTTGACATAAATATGTCCCCCTTTGTAGTGATTTGAGAACAAACCAGGTCAGTTCTTGGAGCCGGTTTCACAACGAAAAACAACCAGAAACAGACCTCATCTCTGAGATCGTTCTGGTTGTGTTCTTGCTCTGTTTCCGCAAACGAAAGAATGAAATCCCCCCGAATTTTGTTCCGTCTGCGCAAATCATATGATTTGTTGATATTATACCATTTATGGGAAAAAGTGTCCAGAATGATTTCGCAGATTAGGGAAAGAAATGTGAAAGAAGGCAATTCTGTCATAAAAAGGGTAAGCCGATGCCGCCTCGGGGGAAGCAGACACCGGCTCTGAGCAAGAACACAACCCGTTGTTCTCGAACATTAGTATAGTATAAGTGCAGAGATTGTACAAATATTATTTATATGATATAATACATATGATTTTACTTATACCAATTCCATTCGGGGGAGGAATTTGATGAAGAGTTTGGAAAAGGGATTTTATATGAATCAAAAGGATTTGATCTACATTAAGACAATCGTTGATGAAGGTGGTATCACTCAGGCTGCTAAAAAGCTGTTTGTTTCACAGCCATCATTGAGCCAGTCACTAAAAAGAATTGAGGAGAGTCTTGGAGTGACATTATTTAGGCGTACACCAAAGGGACTTGTATTGACCATAGAAGGCGATGAGTTTTATCAGATGGCAGTAAAGGTCATGCGTATGTATGATTCTTTTGAAGAAGAGATGCAGAACCTGAAAGAGCTGAAGACCGGTAAGGTAATTGTTGGAACAACACCGCATCGAGGAATGGTACTGTTTCCGGAGTTTCTGGCGGAGTTTTATCTGAAGTATCCGGGAATTCGCGTGGAGATGTTGGAAGCGCCGACCAATGAATTGGAGGAGTTGCTTCTGAATGGCAAGGTAGATCTGGCGGTGCTCCGTGAGCCGGTGAAGAAACCTGCGGTGGAACGATTCTTATATCATGGACTTTCAAGGGAATCCTTTATGATCGTGTTACCGAAGGGGCATCCGGCTGGAGTACATGCGGAAGAGTATGAGAAGAACGGGAAAAAAGGAAAGAGTTTGGACCCAAAATGGCTGGCAGAAGAGACATTTTTGCTTCCGGACACAACATTGCGTTTGTATGAAAGCGTGACAAGCATTTTGAAAGCGGCAGGGATCCCGAATCCAAAATGTGCATATCATGCGATATATATGGAAACATTAGTGCATTTGGCGGCAGCAGGAGCAGGAGTGGCGATCGTTTCCACTCGATATGTAAAGAGAAAAGAAGTGGATAAGATTGCAGATGTATATAAGATGCCGGAGTCTTATGGAACCTTCTGGGAGGTTAGCTTTGCAACGCTGAAAGATACGTATCTGTCGCGTGCAGCTCAGGCATTTATTGAAGAGTATAGAAGGTATCTTGGTGTGTAGATACAACAAAAAACCGTCCGGGCCTAAGCCGGGACGGTTTTTTGCTCTGGGGATATTTAATTAAGTATTAATCTGGTGATTAAAGGATACCAGCCGGAAGAGCGGAACCAACGCCCGGACCGATCGGAAAACCTGCGATGAACCAGATGATCATGAAGATGATCCAGAGAACTTCGAGTACGATAGCGATCGGAACAAGACCACCGATCATTGTACCAAGCTCAAGATCCTTGTCATATTTTGTTCTGGCAATCTCAAGTACCATCCAGATGTACGGGGATACCGGAGTGATAGCGTTAGTCGGGGAGTCACCAAGTCTGTAAAGAAGCTGTGTGAAGCCCGGGTGGTAACCAAGTAACATGAACATCGGAACGAAA
>JAZRLX010000123.1:0-3589 GCA_045647085.1 Pilosibacter sp. | reverse complement strand
CTGATCAAGAAACTGGAAGGATTGACCAACAAATACGAAGCGTCTCAGTTTCAGCGTGAGGTTTATATTTACAACCGTGCAAAAGCTCAGAATGAGACTATCTTTTATAATGTAGACTATATTCATGATGCGATCTATTCCAATGTGCAGATTCAGTTCCAGTATTCGGAATGGACCGTGAAAAGAGAACTGCAGCTAAAAAAGGACGGAGCATTTTACGTAGTAAGTCCGTGGGCACTGACCTGGGCGGATGAAAACTATTATTTGATCGCATACGATGAAAAGGCGGATAAGATCAAACATTATCGTGTGGATAAAATGAAATCGATGAGTTTATTACAGGAAAAACGTCTTGGCCGAGAGCAGTTTGACCGATTTGATCTGGCAGACTTTTCGAAAAAGACTTTTGGTATGTACGGTGGCGAGGATGCCAAGATTACATTGGAGGGAAGAAACGGACTGGCAGGCGTTGTCATTGACCGTTTTGGACAGGATGTGGCTATGATGGCTGCGGACGAAGAACATTTCCGTGCGATCGTTACCGTGGCAGTCAGCCAGCAGTTTTTTGGGTGGTTGTCCGGCCTTGGAACCGGAATTCGCATCGTCAGCCCGGAACGTGTGAGAACACGTTACAAGGAATTTCTGGAGGATCTTTTAAATAATTATCAAGAAAAATAAATTGCATTTGCAAGCAGGAAATCAGCGAAATGACGCTGGTTTCCTGTTTTTTTATGAAAAAATCTTGTTTTCAGAGGGTGGGAGTACAGATTTTCGTACAGCCAATATGAGATGATTACATCATCAGAGAGAGATACACGAAGTTTACATACAACATTTGCAAGGAGGTACAACATGGGATATTTTGGAACAATGTCAGAAAAGAAACAGTACGGCAGAGAAGAACGCATTGACTACTATAAGAGATACCGTTTTTTCAAGGAACTTGCAGAAGAGACCAATGAACAGGACGACTGGGCATTTGAAGAGAGAGATTAGGAGGAGGCCATATGTCATTATTATTTACAGGACTTGCCGTTTGCAGCATTGCAGGAGTTTTAAAGGGAAGTGCAGCTTGGTTCGTGGTTACAGTGATGTGCGCGACACTGGCGATCACATACGAGATAAATGAGGGTCTTGCGAAACGCTGACTTGTCTTTCTTGTATATTGTGTGGTATAATTTGACAGTACCCTGGATTATGGTACAAATTAAGCTACACAAGAAAGGAACTGATCCAAATGAAAAAAGCATTTATTTCCGCAGATATTGAAGGTATGGAGGGTAACGTTTCCCGTATTGGCTCTAACAGAGGCAACATGGACTACGCTCTTTGCCGCAGACGCCTGGCTGAAGACGTGAACGCAGCTGTTCGCGCATGTTTCGACTCCGGTTACGATGAGGTTTATGTATGTGACGGCCATGGCGACATGGAGAACTTAATTATCGAAGATATGGACCCACGCTGCAAGCTGGTTTCCGGCGCAATGCGCAGCAGTCTGCAGATGGAGGGAATCGACAGTTCCTTTGACGCATATATTTCTTTCGGTCACGCAGGTGCAGGTCTGACACTTGGCGGAGTTATCGACCATTGCTACAATGGCGGTAAGATCTACAATCTTCGTTTCAACGGTGTGACTATGAACACAGAGACAGTATGTAACGGTCTCGTTGCAGGTTTCTATGGTGTACCGCTTGTTGCATGTATCGGTGACAAGGCCCTTGCAGAAGAGTGTAAGGCATTCGTTCCGAATATTGAAGCAGTGGTTGTAAAAGAAGGCCGCAGCCGTTTCTCTGCAATTTCTGTACACCCGACAGTAGCACGCGAAATGATCTACAACGGTGTAAAAGCTGCTCTTGCACGACGCGATGAGATCAAGCCGATCGCATGTGCAGAGACATTAACAATGGAAATCGATTTCAAAGATTCCAACATGGCGGATACAGCATCCCTCGTACCGGGTGTTGTACGTCTGGCTCCGAGAACAGTTTCCTTCACAGGAGATCCGGAGACTGTATTTAAAGTACATGAGCTGCTGATCTTCAGATTAGTAGATGCTTACAATCTGTAATAGAAAATGATGATGGGGGCTGCAAATGATTGCGGCCCCCTATTTAATATCTTCTATAATAGTTCTTTTAATTCTTGTACAAGATGTTCTGCAAAGACATGGTGCCCCTCTTGAGAAAAATGTGCACCGTCGTATGCTAACGGAATATTCCAGGAATGGTTGTCAATAAGAGTGATACTACGACGTTCTGCCAGTTCACGATAAGCATGAATCAAATTCTCCAGTTTCACAGCTGCCTCCGGGAATTCCGGAATATCGAACGGCGGTGGTGTGATCAGAACCAATTTCATATCCGGCCAATTGATTTCCAGGAAATCTAAAAGTGCATCCATACGTTTCACAACTGGAGTTATATCCATACGGCTGGAAATCAGCACATCATTCGTTCCCAGCATAATGCAGGCCGCATCAATCGGTTCATTTTCTTTTATCATTCGTTTTAAATCTGTGTAATTCCAGTAAGGTTCCGGGACGATTCGTCCATTTTCACCACCATTGATCACAATCCAGCTAGTTTGTTTTGCAAGCAGATCACACCAGCGGTCATCTGCCTCATATCGGCCTGGGATCGGACCGCGCGGATCATAGCCGTAAGTATTGGAATCGCCGTAGCAGAGAAGTTTCATAGGGGAGCTCCTTTCAGTGGTGCATTTGTAGACATTGGAGATAGTTTTATTTTATCTTTGGTGTGATATTTTGTAAATCATATAGATACACCAAAATAAGAAACTTATTTTATTAATGCTTGTATTATGGTAAAATCAATGTATGTGATTGACTTATCAATATTAGAGAAAAATGGAGAATATAATATATGATCAACATCATGTTCGTTTGCTGGGGCAATATTTGCAGATCCCCAATGGCTGAGTTTGTTATGAAAGATTTAGTAGAAAAGCGAGGTTTATCCTCTTGTTTCCATATTGAATCCTCTGCCACCAGTACAGAGGAAATCTGGAATGGGGTGGGAAATCCTGTGTATCCGCCGGCAAAGCAGGAGCTGGCAAAGCATGGGATCAGTTGTGAGGGCAAACGAGCAGTGCAGCTGACGAAGGCAGATTATGCGAAATATGACTACCTGATCGGTATGGAAGGGATTAATATTCGTTACATGAACCGCATTACAGGCGGTGATCCGGATGAAAAGTTTTATAAGATGATGGAATTTGCCGGAGATGGCTGGAAGGAGATTATGTCTGGCAAACGAAATATGGACAGGGCCGGAGATGTGGCAGATCCGTGGTATACACGAGATTTTGGCGCAACATGGAGAGATGTATCCGATGGCTGTGAGGGATTGTTGGAGTATTTGTTGGTGATGGAAGCAGATAAGCTATAATGCAGAGGGATAAAGGATGAAAACATGTATTTTAATGGGCAGTCCGCGTAAGGAAGGCAATACAGCGGCTCTCACGGCTCCATTTATGGATGAACTGAAAGCTGTCGGACATGAAGTGGAAATGGTCTGGCTGTACGACAAGGAGATTCAGCCGTGTCTGGCTTGCAGGGCATGTCAGAAGG
>JAZRLX010000122.1:0-1774 GCA_045647085.1 Pilosibacter sp. | reverse complement strand
CTCTCCGTTCTGGCTCCGATCACCGGAAACTTTAATACCTACGGATATGTAGTTTTGCATCTTCCCATGAAGCAAGTTATTGCACAGCAGAATGAGATCCTGAACATTGTATACGTGACTTCTGCGATCATTTTCCTGCTGTCACTGATCATTCTTCTGGTCTTCACGAAAATTGTATACATTCCGTTGAGGCGCATCACTGCCGGGGCCAAAGAATATGCAGACGGAAATTTGGATTATACGATCAAAGTTGACTCCTCTGACGAGATGGGTTACCTGGCCAACACGCTGAACTATATGTCTGACGAGTTAAACAAGATGGAAGACTATCAGCGTTCCTTCATTGCCAACGTCTCCCATGACTTCCGTTCTCCTCTGACCTCCATCAAAGGATATCTGGAGGCAATCCTGGACGGAACCATTCCTCCGGAACTTTATGACAAATATTTAAATATCGTTATTGCGGAAACCGAGCGACTGAACAAGCTGACCCAGAGTATGTTGGCAATCAGCTCTATGGACAGCAAGGGATTTCTTTCACGAAGCAATTTCGATATCAACCGCGTGATCAAAGATACCGCAGCTTCTTTCGAAGGAACCTGTCATACCAAAAACATTGTTCTGGATCTGACTTTCAGCGATGATGTACAGATTGTCTACGCAGATCTCGGAAAGATTCAGCAGGTACTTTATAACTTGATCGACAATGCGATCAAATTCAGCCATCCGGATTCCGTGATCTTTATCCGTTCTCACGTACGATACGGAAAAGTTTTTATTTCTGTTAAAGACACGGGTGTAGGTATCCCGAAAGAAAGTATCAATAAGATCTGGAACCGATTCTACAAATCGGATACTTCCAGAGGTAAGGATAAGAAAGGAACCGGACTGGGCCTTGCAATCGTAAAAGATATCATCCAGGCTCACGGTGAAACCATCGACGTGGTCAGCACACAAGGTGTCGGTACCGAATTTATTTTCACACTTCCGAAGCCGGCAAATTAATCTATATAGTATAGGAAACAGGTGATACATAATGGATAAAAACAGCATTAGAGACGTCAAATCGATTCTCTAATGCTGTTTTTTTGATGTAAAGCTTAGACTTTCAATAATTTACAAAGTTTTTAAAATGTGATAATATAGTAATGAAAACGCGATAACAAAGAAATCAAAACCAATCCATAGGGAACGAAAGGATTTATTATGAGCTTACCAGAGAAAAAAGTAAAACAATTAATCGATTTAATGAACTCCATGTCTTCTGCAAACATTCCGGCGAAAAAACCGATCCTTGAAATGTTTGATCTCGCTATGGATGAAAAGACACTGGACTACCTGATCGCGATGGGTACCAAACCGCATACAGTCGGTCAGTTAAGAAATGGTTACCACAAGATGTACGGCGGTACAAAAGAAGATTGGGAAGCTTTCTGGAAAGAGATCCTTGTCATGGCATTCGTACACCCGCACAGTGAAGAGGAACGTCACTTATATGAGTTATCTCCGATCTTCCCGGGATGGATCGAATTTGCGACAGGCGGTCCGCTGACAGAAAAGCGCGCAGCTGTTATCAATAAATTCGTTGAGTTCTGGGGTGTTTTAAGAACGATGAATGTTCTTCCGATGCGTTTCTTAAATGACCACAAAACAGCGAATCTTGGAAAGCAGGGTATTCCGCCGCGTACTTCTGTATATGTGAGCGAAGGCAATTTAAAAGAGGTTGCTCTGAACAAGCCGCTTACCTCCGAACAGCAGACACTCCCGGCCGGCG
>JAZRLX010000121.1:0-4011 GCA_045647085.1 Pilosibacter sp. | reverse complement strand
ATTGCCCTTGTCATGGTGCTTAGAAAAACAGATGCAAGAAATGTAATCTTAAAAAGTGAGATTTCCTCAAAAACAATTGTACAGGCGCTGATCGTTGGTGTGATCATGGGCTTTTATAACAGTTTATTTGGACCGGGTGTTGGTACGGTTGCGATCATCGGATTTACTATGTTGATGCACTATGATGCACGTGTGGCATCCGGTAATGGTAAGGTACTGATCGTACTGACAAATGCGATCGCTCTGGTAAGCTATATTAAAACTGGAAGTATTGCATATGAAATTGCAGCCCCGGCGGCTCTTTCTGCCATTGCAGGAAATCTGGTTGGTGTAAATCTGGCGATTAAAAAAGGCGAAAAGATCATTAAGCCGGTTATGCTTGTGGTTGTTATTTTGACTGTGGTTAAGTTCGCACTGGAAAATAATATTTGGGGATAACTGTTGCGGAAGAATAACGATTTGTGTTACAATTAAAGACAGACTTTGTTCTGAATATCTTAGGATAAATATGATAAAGGAGCAGGAATCATGGGCAGGATTTATTATATCATGGGAAAGAGTGCCACAGGAAAGGACACGATTTATAAAGAAGTTTTAAAACAGCGTCCGGACCTGAAAACAATCGTGATGTATACGACCCGCCCGATTCGTGAAGGAGAGACGGACGGCGTAGAATACCACTTCCGAACGATTTCGGAAATGGAGGAAATGCGAGATTCCGGAAAGATGATTGAGTGTCGCATGTACCAAACTGTATTTGGACCGTGGTATTATTTTACGATGGATGACAATCAGTTTAATTTGGAAAGCGAGGCCAATTATCTGATGATCGGAACTCTGGAGTCCTACGAGAAGATGTTACGCTACTTTGGCCAAGATATGATAAGTCCGATTTATATCGAGGTTCCGGATGGGGTTCGTTTGCAGCGTGCAGTTGCAAGAGAGAGTACTCAGAAGAAACCGAATTATAAAGAAACTTGCAGACGATATCTTGCAGATGAAGATGATTTTGCAGAAGAGAATCTGAATCGTCTGGGTATCGAAAAGAGGTATTTAAATCTGGAGTTAGACGAGTGTCTGAAATCCGTATTGGAGGATATTCACTAATAGAAAATAACTGACAGGAGGGGTGATTATGGCAGAGAATAAAATGCTTGGTTTTAATGATATTCTTGGTAATGATATGATCAAGGATCATTTTCAGAAAGCAATTGAGAATCACAAGGTTTCCCATGCGTATATTCTGACCGGTGAAGCAGGAACCGGCCGTAAGTCAATTGCCAATGCATTTTCTATGGCGCTTCTTTGTGAAAAGGGCGGTAAGGAACCGTGTATGACCTGTCACTCCTGTAAACAAGTATTAAGTGGAAATCATCCGGATCTGATCTACGTGAAGCACGAAAAACCGAACAGTATCGGTGTTGATGATATTCGTGAACAGATCAACGATACGATCATGATCCGCCCATATAGCAGTTATCATAAGATTTATATTGTGGACGAGGCGGAAAAAATGACTGTGCAGGCGCAGAATGCACTTTTAAAGACGATCGAAGAACCGCCGTCTTACGCGGTGCTCATTTTGATCACGACCAATCAGGAAGCGTTTTTACCGACGATCCTTTCCAGATGTGTGCAGCTTAAGTTAAAGCCGTTAAAGGATTTTACGGTAAAGAGTTATCTGGCAGAGCATCTTGGTGTTGCAGAAAAAGAGGCAGAGATCTGTGCAGCGTTTGCAAGAGGTAATCTCGGAAAAGCGATTCACTTGGCAGCATCCGATGAGTTTAAAGAATTGTACCTGAAAGTTATGGTACTGATCAAACATATCGAAACGATGGACATTGTGGATCTTTTGGATAAGATCCGTGAAATGAAGGAATTAAACTTTGAGATGGGAGAGGTACTGGATCTTTTACAGCTCTGGTATCGAGATGTTCTGATGTTCAAAGTAACAAAGGATATGAATCTGCTGATCTTCAAAGATGAATATAAAACGATCAATGGAATGGGACAAAAAGTTGGATATGAAGGGCTGGAAAAAATTCTGGATGCGATCGAGACATGCAGAACCAGACTGGATGCCAATGTAAACATGGAACTGGCAATGGAATTATTGCTGCTGACTATGAAACGCCCATAATAAGGAGAATAAAAAGAATGACTAAAGTAATCGGAGTTCGTTTCCGCAAAGCAGGAAAAGTATATTATTTCAGCCCGGGCGAGGAGAATATCAAGACCGGTCAGCATGTAATCGTAGAAACTGCGAGAGGCGTGGAATACGGATATGTTGTATTAGGAACCCACGAGGTAGACGATAAAAAAGTGATTCAGCCGTTAAAGCCGGTAATTCGTATGGCGACTGAAGCGGATGAAGAAACAGAACGCAAAAATAAAGAAAAAGAGAAAGAAGCCTTCAAGATCTGTCTTGAGAAAATCAAAAAGCATGATCTTGATATGAAGTTAATTGATACAGAGTATACATTTGACAATAATAAAGTACTCTTCTACTTTACAGCAGACGGAAGAATTGATTTCCGTGAGCTGGTTAAAGATCTGGCTTCTGTATTTAAGACAAGGATCGAGCTTCGTCAGATTGGTGTAAGAGATGAGACTAAGATTGTCGGCGGTATTGGTATCTGCGGTCGCCCGCTTTGCTGTGCTTCCTATCTTTCTGAGTTCATTCCGGTTTCCATTAAGATGGCGAAGGAACAGAATCTGTCTCTGAATCCGACAAAGATTTCCGGTGTTTGCGGAAGATTAATGTGTTGTCTGAAATACGAGGAAGAAACTTACGAAGAACTGAACAGCAAACTTCCGAATGTAGGTGACTATGTAACTACAGATGATGGTCTGAAAGGTGAAGTTCACAGTGTAAGCATCCTGAGACAGATGGTGAAGGTTATTGTTACAGTAAACAATGATGAGAAAGAAATTCGTGATTACAAGGTGGATCAGTTAAAGTTCCGTCCGAAGAGAAGACGTGAGAGAGTGAACATGGATGCGGAGTTAAAGCAGCTGGAAGCACTCGAAAAGAGAGAAGGGAAGTCTAAACTCGATGACAATTAATCCGATGGAAGTTCTGCTTGAAAATGAGCGAATCGATGATCTGCAGAGAAATGGTCTGAAGATCATTCAGAAGACAGATGGTTTCTGTTTTGGTATGGATGCTGTGCTGCTTTCCGGATTTGCGCATGTGAAACGTGGGGAAAAGGTTCTGGATATGGGAACCGGTACGGGAATCATTCCACTCCTGCTTTCTGCCAAAACACAGGGAGAACATTTTACAGCACTGGAAATCCAGAAAGAGATTGCAGAAATGGCAGCACGCAGCGTCAAAATGAATCATCTGGAAGAAAAAATCGAGATTGTTAATGGAGATATCAAGGAAGCCAGCCGTATTTTCGGAGGGGCTTCCTTTGACGTCGTTACTACGAATCCGCCATATATGAATGATGCCCATGGTCTGAAAAATCCGACAGAAGTGAAGGCAATTTCCAGACATGAAGTGCTTTGTACATTGGATGATGTTGTTCGAGAAGGAGCAAAAGTACTGAAATCCGGCGGAAGAATGTATATGGTACATCGTCCGCATCGTTTGATCGAGATTATCACAGTGATGAAACAGTATAAGATGGAACCGAAACGTATGTGCATGGTACATCCGTTTAAGGATAAAGAGGCAAACATGGTACTGATCGAGGCTGTGAAGGGTGGCGGATCCTGGTTAAAGATGGAAGCCCCGATCATTGTTTATAAAGAACCTGGCGTTTATACAGACGAAATTTATAGTATTTACGGATATTAGGAGAGGCGGAACATGCAGGGAAAATTATATTTGTGTGCAACACCGATTGGAAATTTGGATGATATTACATTTCGTGTTTTGAATACCTTAAAGGAAGTAGATTTAATTGCAGCGGAAGATACCCGACACAGCATTAAACTCTTAAACCATTTTGATATCAAGACTCCAATGACCAGTTACCATGAATTTAATAAAATAGAAAAAGC